>JBBQLF010000455.1:0-4594 GCA_038327695.1 Bryobacterales bacterium | reverse complement strand
CCAATCCCGATGGCGTGGCGGCCCTCCTCGCCAAATGGACCGCCGGCCGCACGCTGGACGCCAGCACCTCCCTCGACGATCTCGGCCTCTCTTCGCTCGATCGCGTCGAACTCATGGTCGCCCTCGAACACGCCCTCGGCGCTCCCGTCGATGAAAACGCCTTCGCCGGTGCCCGCACCGTCGCCGATCTCGACGCCCTCCGCCGCCAGCCAGCCAACGCCACCGCCCACTCGGCGCCCTTGGAATTCCCCCGCTGGAACCGCGCCAAATGGGCGCTCTGGTCCCGCATCTTCCATCTCAACGTCTGGGTGCTCAACCTCGTCCGCCTCTTCGCCTGGGTCAAAGTGGAAGGCCGCGCCAATCTCGCCGCCATCAACGGCCCAGTGATCTTCGCCGCCAACCACCAGGGCTACTTCGATGGCCCCGTCCTCTTCATCGCCATGCCCTGGAAGTGGCGCCACCTGCTCGCCCCCATCATGCGCAAGGAGTTCTTCGCCGCCCACTTTGAACCCGGCAAGTACGGCCTGTTCTCCTGGTTCACCTCCAGCCTCAACTACTGGCTTTCGTGCCTCATGTTCAACGCCGTCCCGGTCCCGCAACGCGAAGCCGGCACGCGCCAATCGCTCCGCTACATCGGCGAACTCGTGGAAGAGGGCTGGTGCCCGCTCATCTTCCCCGAAGGCAAGCACAGCCTCGACGAAACCATCGGCCCCTTCCAGGCCGGCGCCGCCATGATGGCCGCCCGCCTCAAGGTCCCCGTCGTGCCCATTCGCATTCGTGGGTCCAACCAGGTTCTCCGCCCCGGCTGGCGCTTCCCCCGCCCCGGCATCGTCCGCGTCTCCATCGGTCCGCCCCTCCGCCTGGAAGGGGACGACTATCAGGCACTCACCCGCCTGCTTGAACAAAAGATCAGGGAAATGTAAGATACAGCCATCACTCATGAAACTCGCCGTGGTTCTCGGGTTTCTGGCGCTGACGGCCTACTCTTTCGCCGGTGACAGCCCCAGGAAGGCCGATCCCACATGTGCACGCGCCCAACAGGCTGAGTCCGCAGGCCGCCTCGACGAGGCCGTGTCTCTGTACACCCAGGCCCTCGCCGCCCAGCCGCAACTCACCCTGGCTCTCAAACGCCGCGGCCGCATCCACTTCCAGCAAGGCCGCCTCACCGGCGCCGCTCAAGACCTCGCCGCCGCCACCGCCCTCGCCCCGGACGATCCTGAGTCCTGGCGCTTCCTCGGCCAAGTGAAGCTCGCCCAGCGCGACTTCCCCGCCGCCGTCCACGCCCTGGAGCGCGCCGTCCAACTCAAGCTCTCCACCGCCCCCGTCTACCGCCTCCTGGCCAGTGCCTACGCCGGCGCAGGCGACACCCCCAAGGCCATCCAGACGCTCGGCCTCTGCGCCCGCCTGCGCCTCGACAACCCGGAACCCTACTACGCCCGCGGCCTCCTCTACGCCTCCCTCAGCCAATACCGCGACGCCATCGAGGACTTTGACCGCGCCCTCGCACTCCAGCCCGCCTTCGCCGACGCCCAATATGAACGTGGCCACGCCCTCGGCCAGCTCGGCTACTTTGACCGCGCCCTCGCCAGCTTCAACACCGCCCTCGACCTCCGCCCGGACCCCGCCTGGCCGCTCCGCGCCGACGCCCTCACCTTTCGCGGCGCTGCCCAGGACACCCTCGGCCACACCGGGCTAGCGCTGGCCGGCTACAACGCGTCCCTCACCCTCCGCCCCGCCCACGTCCGCACCCTGCTCGCTCGTTCTGATCTTTTCGCCCGCCTCGGCAATCACTCCGCCGCCCTCGCCGATCGCGACCGCGCCGTGCAGCTCGAACCCGCCAACGCCCACGCCTATCTCTTCCGCGGCAGCAGCTTCCACCAGCTCGGCCAGCACGAGAAAGGCATTGCTGATCGAACCCGCGCCATCCAGTTGGCGCCTGCCGATCCGGAAATGTGGCTCGCCCGCGGCAGCGCCTACGTCCTGCTAGCCGACTACCCCAAGGCCATCGCCGATCTGGAGCAGGCCCAGCGCCTCGCCCCCGCCAACCCGGAGATTCTCCAGGTTCTCTCCCGCGCCCAGGACGATCTCCGCCGCGCCCCCACAAAAACGGACCCGCCCGCCGCCTCGCCGGACCCTCTCACCCACGCGCCCACCTACGCCCGCCTGGCGCCCCCGGCGCCGCTGGTAGTCGTGGCCCCCGCGCCGCCCGCGCCGCCCCCGTCCGCCCCCGCCGCCCTCACCCGGCAAGACAATTTCACCCAAGCGCCGGCCCCGTCCACACCCGCCGCCGTCCACGAAGCCGGCCGCGCCCTCACCCAGCAAGACAAGTTCACCGGAGCGCCGCCCCCGTCCACACCCGCCGCCCTCACCCGGCAAGGCCGGTTCACCCAAGCGCCGCCCCCGTCTACCCCCGCCGCCCTCCACCAAGCCGGCCGAGCCCTCATCCAGCAAGACCGGTTCACCGAAGCGGCAGCCACCCTCACCCTCGCCCTCAAAGCCAGACCCAACTGGCCCCTGGCCTGGAACGCCCGCGGTTACGCCTACATGCGCCTCGGCCAGTGGACCAAAGCCGTGGCTGACTTCGATCAGGCCCTCCAGCTCGATCCCACCTACGAGAACGCGAAAAGGAACCGCGCCGCCGCCGCCGCCTGGCTCAACAGGTAGACCGCTTGTAGACCTCCATCGTGAACGGCCCCGCCGCCGACGCGCCGCCGTCCAGATGCAGCACCTGCCCCGTCATATACGCCGCCGCCGGTGACACCAGGTACAGCGCCAGCTCCGCCACCTCCGAGGCCAGCCCCATGCGCTGCATCGGAATCGTTTTGCACCGCTCCTGCAGCCGCTCCACCCCATACAGCTTCTCCATCATCTCGTTCCACACCGGACCCGGCGCAATGCAGTTCACTGAGATCCTGTGCGCCGCCAGCTCCACCGCCATCACCCGCGTCAGCGCCTCCACGCCCGCCTTCACCGGCGCATACGCCCCAAATCCAAACTGCCCGAACCCCGCCGCGATCGTCGAGATCTGGATGATCCGCCCGCCCTCGCCCGCCGCCATCACCCGCGCTGCCGCCTGGCTGCAATAGAACGCCCCGCTCAAATGCACGTCCACCAGTTGCCGCCACGTCTCGCCCCGGAACTCCAGGAACGGCTCCATCTTCACCACGCCCGCGCTGTTGATCAGAATGTCCAGCCGCCCGAACTTCTCCATCGCGAACGCCGCCAGCCCGGCTGCCACTTCCTGCCGCGACACGTCGCCCAGAAACACCGCCGCGCCCTCGCCGCACTCGGCCCGCGTCTCTTCTGCCCGTTCCGCGTTCGTGCCGTGGACCACCACCCGGCAGCCCTCCTGCGCGAATCGCACCGCAATCTCCCGGCCGATGCCCTTCGTCGATCCGGTGATAATCGCCACCTGCCCGTTCAGTCTCATGCAGCCGTCATATCATACTCGCCTCTGCCGTTTCAGCCTCGCCCCCCCGGTCCCCGGTCTCTTTCATCCACCGCTCCAGCCGCCCCGCAAACTCCGCCACCCGCTGCCGCTGCGCCGGATCGGCTGCCAGGTTGCGCACCTCGTGCGGATCGGCCTCCACATCGTAGAACTCCACCGCCGGCTTCCGCGCCGCCATGAACAGGGATTCCACCGCGTTCAGCTTCCCTTGCGCCTGCAACTCCTTCATCGCCCCCAGCGTCGGGTATTCCTTCTCGATGTAGTCGTTGTGCTGTGTGTACGGCCGCTCCGGCATGAAGTTGCGGATGTAGCCGTAGCGCCGGTCCCGCACGCACCGGATCCGGTCCACCGTCATGTCGCACCGGTCCCGCGCCGTCACCACATACTCGCGCGGCTTCGTCTTGCCGTCAAACAGCAATTGCCCGTGGAACGGCCTGGGCAACGGCACGCCCGCCAGCGCCAGCGTCGATGCGGTCATGTCCAGAGACAGCACCGGATCCTCTCGCACCACGCCCGCTTTCGTTACGCCCGGAATCCGCGCCACCAGCGGCACATGCGTTCCGGCGTCATAGCACCACTGCTTGCCGCGGATCAGGCAGCGCCCATTGTCGCCCATGAAGAACACGGCGGTATTTTCAAGCACCCCGTCCTTCTTCAGCGTGTCCAGCAGGATGCCCACCTTCACGTCCAGCAGATTCACGCAGTCCAGGTAGTTCGCGTATTCGTTCCGCACCACCGGATGATCCGGCCAATACGGCGGCAGCACCACCGCCGCCGGATCGATCAGTGCCTTCTGCGTCCGCGCCTCCACAAACGCCGGCCCCTTGTGCGTCGCCGCGAAGTTCACCTGTGCATAAAATGGCTGCCCCGCCGCCCGCTGGTTCCAGTGCGTGCCCGCAAACGGCGCACCCTCCACCGTGAAGTTGAAATCCGTCTTGCCCTGCCCGCGCGCGTTCGGCGCAAACTGCAGCACGTTCGCCGTAAAGTAGCCCGCGTCGCGCATCCGGTGGCTCAGCAGCCGCGCCCCATCCGGCAGCCGGTAGCCGTCCTTGCGGTGACTCCGGTGATTCTGCGTCCCCGTCGTCGTCTGATACAGGCCCACATTCAACGCTGAACGGCTGGCCGAGCACACCGGCGCGGTCGTGT
>JBBQLF010000454.1:0-4597 GCA_038327695.1 Bryobacterales bacterium | reverse complement strand
AGCCGTATCGGCGCCCACGGCCGGCACGGAGTAATCGAGCGTGCCTCTCACCCCCCGATCCGGCGAAATGTAGGCGACGTCGGGGTCCTCGGCCAGCGACTGTAGCGCGGAAGCCGATAGCGAGTAGTGGCCGCCCCTGATGGCGCCAAGTTCGGTCTTGAGCTGCCCGCCACGGTCGCTGACCTTCTTGTGGTGCTGGCCCGTGGGCGCCTGTTTGAATTGCACGATCACATCGACCGTCGCGCCGGGTGCGGCGTTCTCCAGATCCTTGGCGATCTTCGGCGAGCCGGCGAAAGTGAATCCGGCCGCTGCCAGCAACGCTCCGATTAGTTTGGTTGTATTTTTCATGGAATCGTTCACCTGACTTCTGATCGTCCCGGTCTCGCCTTACTTCTCTCCGTTTACCGCCAGCGACTCGGCCGCTGTCCTGGTTGCCGTGCCCCAGACCACGCCTGTGCCCCAGACCACGCCGGTTCCGGTCACCGACGTGCCCGTCCCCCAAACTACGCCGGTGCCCCAAACCACGCCGTTGCTCTGAACCACGTTGGTGCCCCACACCACTCCTGTGCCCCACACCACTCCTGTGCCCCACACCACGCCCGTGCCCCACACCACGCCTGCCGGGTAGACCACGGACACCGTATTGGAGGCCGAATCGTAGGTGACTGTCGGCGAGAGCGCGGTGCCAGTGGCCACGTCCGTACTATTGAGAGCGGCCCAAACGTCGAGATAGCCCGCTCCGATGGTGAAGATATCGTACTGGCTGGTGTAGCTGATTCCGGTCACGGGGTCCAGAGCCGTGCTGAAGGTGGGGAAGTCCTTCGTGGCGGTCTTCATCAATCGCGCTTTCACCTGGTCCGGCGTCAGCGCCGGGTTTTTCTGGAGCAGCAGCGCCACAGCCCCGCTCACCACCGGCGTGGCCATGCTGGTTCCGCTGAGTTGGAAATAGTTCGAAGAGGTCTGCCAGGTGCTGCTGCCGGTATAGGAGGTGACAGGAACCGTGTTTTCCGGATAAGTGGTATCGATCGAACTGGTCCCCATCAGTAGCGAGATAGTGCGGTTACCCGGCGCCACCAGATCCGGCTTGACCACGTGATCGACCATCGTGGGTCCCTTGGAGCTGTAGCTGGCGATGAGATCGTCGGCGCGGGCCGCGGTGCCACCGGTCTTCATGGCGCCGACGGTGATGACATAGGGATCGTTGCCGGGCGCGGTGATTGTGCTGTAGCCCTGAGTGCCATGGCTGTCGTCGCGGCCGTTGTTGCCAGCCGCCACCACCACCACAATGCCCGCCTTCCAGGCCGATTCCACCGCCTGGCACAGGGGATCCAGAGTGTAGCTTTCATAGACTGGCCGCCCGACCGAGAGATTGATGACCCGGATGTTGTAAGTCTTCTGCAACGCGATGGCCTGTTCGATGGCGGCGATGACGTTGCTGTCCGAACCCAGCCCGTCGGCGTCCAGGACACGGAAGCTGATCAGCTTGATGCCAGGAGCGATTCCTTTGAAGGTCCGCGTATACTTGTTCCCCGTCGAACTGGATCCGTTGGCGGCCAGGATGCCGGCCACGTGTCCGCCGTGGCCGTACTGGTCAACGGCCGTCCCCAAACCGGTGAAGTCCTGCTGATAGACCGGAGCCGGCAGGTCCGGATGGCTGGAAACGCCGCTATCGATCACCGCAACGCCAATGCCGGCGCCAGTAAATCCGTTTGCGAAAGCCACGTCCGCGCCGACGGCCGAAGCGGCGTAATCGAGCGACGGGTTGACGCGCCGGTCCAGCGAGACGTACTTCACCGCGGTGTTCAAAGACAAGGTGGAAAGTGAGCTGGCGGGGACGGTATAGGCCGCTCCCTTCACCTTCTTCAACTGCCGCTTCATCGAGCCGCCTTTGCTGGTGACCGATGACAATTGACTGTTGGTTGGTGCAGCGTTGAACTGCACGATGATATTGACATTGGAGGCTGGATTGACAGATTGAAGGTCTATCGACAGCTTGCCCCCAAACAGCGAGGCCGCGGAAAAGCCCAATGCGGTAAAGAAATGGATCCAAGTTCTCACGGTAACTCCTGTCCCTTTTAGAGCAAGCGCACGGCCAAAGCCGCCATCCCCTCTAACTTGTTGATTCGTAAAGATAGCGAGGTTGCCCCTGGGACCGGCAACCGGACAATTTGCCGGGGCCAAGGAGGGTGGCCGGACATTTTGTCCGGAGCCCGACAAAATGTCCGGCGAACTCCGGCGAACTCCGGCAGCGCTGGCTGCGGCGGAAATGCCGCGGCGGAAAAGGCTGGTGTTAGCGCCGAAGTGGGTGTACACTGCCCTGCATGGCAGATCCCGACAACATCAAAGCGGCCGCGGCCTCATCGCTCTTGTGGAATCCAGCCGACGTCACTGAGTCGCTGGCGAAACTGATGAAATACGTCGAGGAGGAGGCGGCGAAATCGATCGAGTGGTACTGGAGAAACAAAAAGTGGAAGACGATCCTGTCGCGGAATACGCAGTTGCTGGCTATCGTGCTCACTTCCGCGGCGGCGATTGTCCCCATCGTCGGTGAGCTTTCCGGCTGGGACCTGCTGAAGAAGCCACTGTGGGCTTCGCTGCTGGTTGGGCTGGCGGCGGCGCTCATGGGGTTGGACCGCGCGTTCGGTTTTTCCAGCGGCTGGGCCCGCTACGTGCTGGCGGCCACGAACCTGCACCTGGCGCTGGAGGAGTTCCGCATGGATTGGGCGGCGTTGACCGCAAAAGCCGGGGTCAGCCCGGAGCCGGCCCAGGTGGAGGAGTTGATCCAGCGGGCCAAGGCGTTCCGCATCGCCGTGGAGGGCTTAGTATTGCAGGAGACCAAGGACTGGGTGACGGAGTTCCAGAACAACCTGGCCCGGATGGAAAAAGACGTCACCACCCAGATTGCTTCGTTGAAAGCCCAGGCCGAACAGGCAGATCAGGCGCGGTCCGCGGCCAGCCAACCTGGTCTGATTCAGTTGACGGTGCCAAATGCCGGCAAGGCCGGCAACGCGACGATCCAGGTGCTGCTGGAGAACGCGGCGGGAACGGTGGCCGACGAGGCCGTGACGGGGTCGACGACCTGGGTGCGGCTGAACGTGGCGGCGGGTCAGTACCGGGTGACGGTGCGGGCCAAGGTGGGGGGCAAGGACGCCGCGGCGACGGCGGCAGTGATCGTGAAGCCGGGCGAGAGCGCCACGCCGGAGATTTCACTTCCGGACTCTTCACTTCCGGACTAGGGCTACGGCCCTCACCCGGCCGCCACACTTCGTTGGATCCGCACCTTCCTGATCAGGTTGAAGTCCATCTCCACGACAGTAAAGCGGCGGTCATCGTAATCCACGGAATCGCCGGGGGCCGGGATCCGGCCGAACCGGAAGAGCAGATAGCCGGCGAGCGTTTCGAACTCGTCGCCGGTGGGGATCTCGATGCCGAACTGCATGGCCAGATCGCGGATCGGCATGGTGCCCTCGACGTCGAAATTGGGCGAGGCCTCCAGCGGCGGCGGCGCCACCACGTCGAACTCATCCTGGATCTCGCCGAAGATCTGTTCGAAGACGTCTTCCAGGGAGACCATGCCCGAAACCGTGCCGTGTTCATCCACCACAAAAGCGACGTGCGCCTGGTTTTCGCGCAGGTCGTCCAGAACAAGGTGCAGCGGGCGCGATTCCGGCACGATGGGCGCCTTGCGCAGCAGTTGGCGCATGTCAAAGGAGGGCGTGGGTTGCCGCAGCAGACCGGCCTGGCGGCGGCGCACCCAGGAGTCCAGCACGTCCTTCACATGCAGGATGCCGATCGGATTGTCGCCGCCAAACGGACAGACCGGCAAGCGCGAGTAGCGGCTCTCGCTCAGCAGTTGCGTGACTTCGTCGATGCCGGCGCCGACGGTGACGGTGACCATCTGGCTGCGCGGCACCATCACTTCGCGCACGTTGTAATCCTGGAGATCGACGATGTGGCGGATGGCGTCCTCTTCAAATTCGGTGAGGTGGCCGGCGGCCTGGCTGGCGCTGACGACGAACTTCAACTCCTCCGGCGAGTGCGCGCCGTGCTGGTGCCCGTGCACGCCGAGCAGACGGGAGACAGCGCTGGCGGCCCGCTCGATGACCCAGACAAACGGCTCCGCCAGGCGGAAGAAAACCAGCAGGATGGGCGCCACAATGACGGCCAGGCGATCCGCCTTGTCCATGGCAATGTTTTTCGGCACCACCTCACCCAGCACGACATGGGTGAAGGTCATGATGAGAAATGCCAGCACCAGGCTGACGATGCCGGCGATGGCCTTGGTGCCCGTGGTGATGAGCGGCGCGAAGATCAGGCGCAGAAAGCTGTCCAGAGTCTCCTCCCCCAACCAGCCCAAGGCCAGGCTCGCCAGGGTCAGGCCCACCTGGCTCACCGAGAGCAGGCGCTCCGGGTTGGCGAGCAAGGAGATGGCCGCCAGCGCGCCCACCTGGCCCTCGGCGGCCATCTGCTTCAGGCGGGACGGGCGCACGGAGATCAGCGCGGCTTCAGCGGCGGCGAAGAAGCCGTTGATGGCGATGATGAGCAGCATGAACGCGAATCGATATCCGTAGCTGAGATTTGCGACTTCCATGATAGG
>JBBQLF010000453.1:0-4600 GCA_038327695.1 Bryobacterales bacterium | reverse complement strand
AAAAAGCCGGCGCGTGCGCCGTGATGGCGCTGGAACGAGTGCCGTCTGACATTCGCAAGGAGGGCGGCGTGGCCCGCATGGCCGCCATCAGCAAGATCCGCGAAATCATGGCCAATACGTCGATTCCCGTGATGGCCAAAGTTCGCATCGGCCATCTGGCGGAAGCTCGTGTGTTGGAAGCGCTGGAAGTGGACTACATTGACGAGTCGGAGGTGCTGACGCCGGCCGACGAGGAGAACCACATCTGGAAGCGCGACTTCAAAGTGCCGTTTGTCTGCGGCTGCCGGAATCTGGGTGAGGCGTTGCGGCGCATCGCCGAAGGGGCCGCGATGATTCGCACCAAGGGGGAAGCCGGCTCCGGCAACATCGTGGAAGCGGTCCGGCACATGCGCACCATCATCCGCGAGATGAAGCAGCTGACGGTGCTCAGCCAGGACGAGCTGATGGCCGAGGCCAAGAAGCACCAGGCGCCGCTGGAACTGATCCAGTACGTTCACGAGCACGGCAAACTGCCTGTGCCGAACTTTTCCGCCGGCGGCATCGCTACGCCGGCTGACGCCGCCCTGGCCCGCATGTTGGGCGCCGAGGCCATTTTCGTCGGCAGCGGCATCTTCAAGTCGTCTGACCCGGAGACCCGCGCCAAAGCGATCGTCAAGGCCAACACGCACTACCAGGATGCCAAGGCCGTGCTGGAAGCCAGCGAGGAACTGGGCGACGCGATGCCCGGCATCGACATCCGCACGCTGGACGAATCCCAACTGCTACAGACCCGCGGCTGGTAGGATGGCCACGATTGGGATCCTTGCTCTGCAAGGCGACTTTGCAGCGCACGCCGGCGCCCTGCGCCGCGCCGGCGGCAGCCCTGTGGAGGTCCGCACCGAGGCTGAGCTGGCCGGTGTGGATGGTCTTGTCATCCCCGGCGGCGAGAGCACATCGATGCTGAAGCTGATGGACTACTACGGCCTGATCGAGCCGCTGCGCGAGTTCGGCCGGCGCAAGCCGGTATTCGGCACCTGCGCCGGCGCGATCCTGCTGGCCAGCGAGGTGATGAACCCGTCGCAGCCGTCGCTGGCGTTGCTCGATATCGCGGTGGAACGCAACGCCTATGGACGGCAGTTGAATAGCCATGTGGCCCGGCTGACTGGGCATCAGTTGGGCGGAGACGCCGAACTGGAGGCGGTCTTCATCCGCGCGCCGATCATCCGGCGAGTTGGCGACGGCGGCGTGATTCTGGCTTCGTACCAGGGTTCGCCCGTGCTGGTCGAATTCGGCCGCCATCTGGTGGCCACGTTCCATCCCGAGCTCAGTCAGGATGTGCGCGTGCATAGCCTGTTTCTGGAGAAAATTCGCCCGTGAGGCTAACCAAAGTTTTGTTCATTTGTATTGGCAATGCCTGCCGCAGCCAGATGGCAGAGGCCTTCGCCAGGAAATACGGCTCCGACGTGCTGGATGCCGAGAGTGCCGGGCTGGCCCCGGCGTCGATGATCCCCGAAGTCACGCGCAATCTGATGCGCGAGTTGGGCATTGAGATGGCGGACCAGTACCCGAAGTCGGTCCACGAGATCCCGAGCCACGATCTGGATGTGGTGGTGAATCTGAGTGGCCGCTCGCTACGAGGGCTGCCGTTCAGCCGCCCGCGGGAGTGGACGGTGCGCGACCCGATCGGCGAGAAGGAGCTGGTTCACCGGGAGGTCCGCAACGACATTGAAAGCCGCGTGATGAGCCTGGTACTGGAGCTGAGGCAGGCCCGTCAGACGCCGCAAGGGAGGCCACGTTGACATTGGGCTGTCCCGTTAGCAACAATAGGGTTGTTCACATCATGTGCGGATGTGGCGGAATTGGCAGACGCGCTAGATTCAGGTTCTAGTTCTCGCAAGGGAGTGGAGGTTCAAGTCCTCTCATCCGCACCAAAGAGTTTCTAAAGCAGTTAGCAAAAACTGAAGGCACCCGTCAGAAGGTGCCTTTTCTGTTTTCCGAACGGGTTCAGCAGCGGAGCGCCATTACCCGGCTGGTACGGCAAGTCCCAAGACGTTAGCGCCATCCATTTGGTGCATCAGGAAGCGCGAAGCGGAGGGCGAGTCAGCGTCGCAGTGCGAGGATCGACTGATGCAACTGAGCACTCTTCCAACTGCAGCGCCCGGAGAGGTTGCACCGAGCGCTCGGTGCCCTGGATCATGAAGGGCGCGTCGATGAGGTGGATGCCGGTGGCGGTATGATCCGTGGCGGCACGCCCTTGTCTGGGCTTAGCTCTTTGTGGCGACAAAGGTCATCGCGGTGCCGTTCGGCGCTTTGACCGTGCCCTTGATCTCGCTTCCGGCCAATTTGCCGGTGCCGGCCCAGGCGCCCTCATCGGTGGGCACCTTGAAGCTGAAGACGTCGCCTTCGAGCTTGATGTCCGTCACCGGAGCCACGTCGCCATTGCCGGTGGTCACCTGACCGCTGTACTTACCCCCGGCTTCCGTGATGTCCATGGTGACCTTGATCTCGCCGCCCTCAGGCGACTGGGAGACCACCTTCCATTTGCCGGCGGCGCTGGCGGTGTTCGCCGTCGTGGCGGTGGCCGGGGCTGCGCCATCGCGCTTGCCCGTCACCTTGCCGCTGCTGCCATCCGGCAGAGCCATGGCGCCGGCCAGCGAGTCTCCGTCAGCGGTGAGCTTGAAAGCGATCGGGCCCATGTCCAGAACCAGCTTGAAGGCCAGATCATTGCCATTGATTGTGACGTCCTGAAGCGGCATCTCCCCGCGTTCGGAGGCGAGCACGGCACTCGGCTTCCCGCCTTCTTCTTTGACGACGAGGTCCACGTTGTAAACGTTGCCGTCGGGTGCGTTGGCCGCCACTTTCCATTTCCCCGCAACGCCCCCAAAGGCAGAAAGGCAGAGGGCCGTCAGTAGAATTGTCGTTTTCAATTGCATGTCACTCTCACAGAGATGGGATTCAGACCGGCTACTGACATGATACGACGAGGGACATCTAAGGTGCGGCTCGGTATTGGGGTGAGGCGCGTGAGACTGGCGATCGCGTGGTCGTGCCGGTGAGAGCACCTGGTCCAGGGACGGATAGGCGGGGCCGAACCGAAGGACAGCCGGCCCCCGCTGGGGAGGTCAAGACCGGGCCGGAGCTGCTGGAGGGGCAGGGGCAGGGGCAGGGGCAGGGGCAGGGGCAGGGAGGGGCGCGGCGGAAAAGCCGCGCTGCCTACCGGTAGGCGAGGTAGTCCCGCTCGGGGGCGCTGACGAGCGTGGCTGGGTGCGGCAGGGGTGCTGAGACTGCGGTGGCAGAAGGGCTGAGTGCACTCCAGGCCTCCAGCAATGTGTTGGTGACCGCCTCGGCGTCGGCGAAGGGAGCATCCACCTGGCGGTAGTTTCCATCCAGAAGACTGGCTGCGACAAACGAGTAGAGCCGGTTCAGTCCCACCGCCAACTCACCGCCGCAAGCCGGATCCAGAGAAGTTGCCAGCTCTCCGACGATTGTCATCGCCTTGCTTACAGACTGCGCCCGGCCGGCGGCGTCCTGCGCCGCCAAGTGCCGGCGGGCCTCGCGGATTGATCCTTGTAGCCCTGTGTACAGCAGGACCACCAACTCGAGTGGTTCCGCACAGAGGATCTTCTGGTCCAATTGGTCCCGATAGGGGTTTGCCATGTCACCTAACCTTTAGTTTGTATCTACTTCTCTCTATTTCACTCGACTCTACTTACCGTCCGTCAACAGCTCAAGAACGCTTTCCGGGGGTAATTGACGGAGAACCTCTCTCGTTTCCCGGTCGACGATCTGCAGGATGGCCCGCCTCGACTGACGGTCAATATGAAACGTCAGTTCGGTGTTCTCCCCAAAAAGGTGTGAGGAATTCACCGCCTCCACTTTCTGGATCAATTGCCGCTGTTGGGCTCGCTCCTGTGCCGTTGGTGGGGACACAGCAGTGAGGCTCGTCATTTCGTTGGTATTCGAAACTCTTCCGATTTCCACGCTTGCATCCTTTCCGGAGCTCTGCGCTCCTGGATACTTCATCGTCCAGGGCCGGGAGGGCGTGAGAGAAAATTCTCGACGGCGGTGATGCCGGGGCTTGGGCAGCCGGCCAGGGCGCGGTTGTCTGATTCACGGCCGTTGGCTCAAGTTGGCAAAAAGGGGCCGGGCCGGACGGCCGAATCGGACGGGCGTCGCTGCGGGGTTTCTGGTACGATGCGACCATCGCCGGAAGGACTTGCCATGCCACTCACACGCCGTCAGACGCTGCCCGCCGCTTTCACGATTGTGCCCAGGAGCGTCCTTGGCGGGCCGGGCCACACGGCGCCGAGTGACAAGCTTGTCCTGGCTGCCGCGGGTGTAGGCGGCATGGGGGCTGAGTATCTGAAGGGTTGCCAAGGCCAGACCGTTGGCGCACTCTGCGACGTGGACTCGGCATTCGCCGCGCGGATTTTCCAGAAGTACCCGCAGGCGAAGACCTACACGGATTTCCGAGTGATGCTGGAACGGGAGAAGGGCATCGACGCGGTGATTATCGGCACGCCGGATCACACGCACGCATCGGTGGCCGCGGCTGCGATGAGGCTCGGCAAACACGTCTACTGTGCCAAGCCGATGACGCGCACGGTGCACGAGGCTCGCC
>JBBQLF010000452.1:0-4609 GCA_038327695.1 Bryobacterales bacterium | reverse complement strand
CGTGAATGAGCGGCTGTTGGTCTTGTTCGGGTCCAACTACCGCCTGAGTGTGACGTCGCAGGTCGGAGAGGGGACCCGTACCACCATCGAACTCCCGGCTTAGTGCAACCTGTTGGCCGTCAAGTCCGTCATACTGAGTGTTTAGGGACTTCGTCCCATCCTCAGGAGGCAGTCATGATTAAGCAGTTCTCTATTTTTGCGTTGGCGGCCGCGCTGGCTGCGCCGGTGGCTTGGGCTGACCGCGCCGAACGAGCCGAGCGGACGCGGGCCGAGACCGAGAGGCTCACCTCGCCGATCCCCGTCACCGACGAGGCGCGTGCCCTGGTGCGGTCGTTGAGCGGTCGCCGCGCCGGCTCACGCGCTGGCCAAGTCGCCGCCCGCAGCGCCGCCGTCGAACAGCAGGCTCAGTTTCCCCAGGCCCCGGGCGTCACCCAGATCAATCTCTTTGACTCAGCCCGCGAGGCCTACTTCGTGGTAACCCGGACCATCCCTGCCGGCAGCACCGTTCAGGCCTTCATCATCCTGCCCGCTGATCGGGACAAGAAGCAGGAGTGGGCCTTGGAGGCCCTCCGGGTGGATGGGGACCTCGCTCCAGGGTTCTCCCTGACTCTTCCCGGCTTTCGCACGTTGGGTGACTTCTGGAAACAGGGGCTTACCACGTACACAGTGGTTGTGACTGACCCGAGCGGCACCCAAACGATGTCCAGCACGGACTTCGGCGCCAAAGGCTACTACCGGAATGCGGACGACACCAACTTCATGGTGCCCGGCATCAACTCCTGGCGCGAGTTCGTCAACAGCGACGGGTCCACCATTGTGGAGATCAAGGGACGATTCCTGACCGGCATCCGCACCGAAGTCGTTTTCGAAGACATCGTCGCCCCGCAGGACACCGTCTCGGTGATTGACTCTTCGACCATTCAGGTCGACGTCAGCCGCGTGCCGAACTTCGATTTAACGCTCATGAAGACCTACCTCCTCACTGTGGGCCAGGACTCCTGGACCGATATCCTCCCCTTCCGCCACACGCCACGGTAGTCGGCTGAAATTGCTAGCATGCTAGCAAGAAAGCATGCTAGAATGCAATCATGAAGGTCAAGGACGAAGTGGCCGCACTCAACGCGCGCATCCCGGTTCAACTGCGCCGTGCGTTTGACGTTGCCGTGGCACAACGCGGCATCACGAAGCAGCAGGCGGTGGAGGAGGCTCTGTTGACTTGGGTCCATCAGGCGTCTAGCGCCGAAGCCTTGCCGCCCTTCCCGTTGTTTGCTTCCAAGAGCGAACGCAGATTCAACCTCATCCGCGAGCAGATTGATGAAGCCTCAATTGGTTGACGTGAACATCCTCATTGCCGCGGCGAGAACAGATCACCAGCACCATGAAGTCGCGCGCGCCTGGGTCAATCGCCGTGTGGAGGGGGAAGTGATCCTCTGCCGGATTGTGACGCTGGGTTACTTGCGGCTACTCACCAACCGGCAGGTCATGGCGGAAAAGGTATTGACGGTGAAGGAGGCGTGGATGGAGCTAGCCCGCATTGAAAACGACCGCCGATGCCACTACTGTCCAGAACCGGCAGGAGTCATGGCATTGATGCGCAAATGGACAGAGGATCGGGCTTTGAGTGGCGCGTCCTGGACCGATGCCTATCTGGCGGCCTTTGCCGTGCAGGCCGGACTCAAACTCGCCACTCTGGACAAAGGCGCTCTCACCTATCCCGTCGAGGTGGAACCGATTCAGTAGTACGGGCGCGAAACCCGGCCTATGGCGCCGGGGTTAAATTGGTGTCAGGATGAAACTGGTATGAACTTTCGATGGACCCTCGGGTTCGCTTTTGCTGCCACAGCCTTTGCCCAGGACGTCGTTCCAGGCCGCTACATTGTCGAGCTCACTGGTGAGCCCGCAATCGTGCACCAGGACCGCTCGCGCCGCCGTGCCGGGATCCAGACCGAGCAGCAGAGCCTGGAACGCGTGCTGCGGACACGGCGCGCCACCGTGCGGGCCCGGGTCGACACCGTCGCCAATGCGCTCATTGTGGACGCCCCCGATGGGACAAGTCTGGCTGGACTGCCCGGCGTCCTTCGGGTGGAACCGGTGCGCCGCTTTGAACCCCATCTGACGCGGGCGCTGGACACCCATCAGGTACCCTTGGCCTGGGAAGCCATCGGCGGGATCGAAAAGGCCGGTGCAGGCATCAAGATCGGCATTCTGGACAGCGGCTTCAATACGAGCCACGAAGGTTTCAAGGCGAACGGGATGACTGCGCCGGAGGGCTTTCCCCGCGCAAGCCCGGAGAGCAACCTGCAGTTCACCAACGGCAAGATCATCGTCGCCCGTACCTTTGACAACGGGTCCATCGAGGACACAACCGGGCACGGCACCGGTGTCGCCATGGCGGCGGCGGGCACCCAGCATCAGAGCCCGCGCGGCACCATTTCCGGCGTCGCCCCGTACGCTTGGCTGGGCATCTACCGTATCACCAATGAGATCGACAAGTTCTACCGCAGCGATGACGCTCTGCTGGGCCTGGATGCAGCGGTCAAGGACGGGATGGACGTTGTGAATCTGAGCTTCGGCTCCCCCGGCGCATGGGGTGCTGCCGACGACAGGATCTTCGAATCGGGCACTCGTCGTGCGATGGAGGCAGGTATACTCGTCATCCACTCCGCTGGAAATACGCCCGGCGCGCAAACGGTCGATGACGCTGCCATGGCTGAGAAGTCCATCGCCGTGGGAGCAAACAGCTCCGCCGCGGACCCGGCCGTCGTTCCGTCTGTGGGCCGCTCCTACCCAGCGGCTGCGTCTGACAATGTGACAACCCAGGCGGCAATCTCCGGCCCCGTCGTGGATACCGCTACTCTGGACGGCAACCTGGAGGGCTGCGACCCGTACAAAGTGAGTCTGGAAGGCCGCATTCCCCTCATCCAACGAGGAACGTGCTTCTTCTGGGAGAAACTCGCCAACGCCGCTTCTGCGGGTGCCGCCACGGCCATCATCTACAATAGTCCCACCCCTTCCAGCGGCGCCCCTGACAATCTAATCTTCATGTCGGTAGCCGAAGATACATCTATGCCCGCGCTCTTCATTGGTAACTCCAACGGAATGAGGTTGAAGGAACTGATCCGGACCGTCGAGGATCTCTCGGTTCAACTGCGCTTCCCGGGCGGCGCACCGAACAGCCTGGCCTCCTTCTCCAGCGAGGGACCATCCATCGACGCGCTCGTCGTCAAACCTGACCTCGTCGCCACCGGCACGTCATTCTACACTGCCGCCGTCGCCGGTCCGGCCGGATCCTGCCGGCTCTGCGATCCTAGCGGCTATGTCAGTACTGCGGGGACAAGCTTCGCGGCCCCTCTCGTCGCCGGCGCCGCCGCGGTGCTCAAGGCAAGGCGCCCGGGTCTCACCAGCGACGACTACCGCTCTCTGCTCATCAACAGCACGTCGCCGATGATTCTGGCCGGCAATTCAACCGCAGACGTGATGGCGGCCGGCAGCGGCATGCTGAACCTCAAGAATGCAGTCACCTCCACAGTCGTCGTCGCCCCGGTCTCGCTGTCCTTTGGCGCCGGCGGCGGGACCGTGGACCGCACCCGGGAATTCACGCTGAAGAACACCGGTACGGAGGCTGCCACCTGGACCCTCACGGTCGGCTCCGCCAACAGCATTACGCCATCGCTGTCGGCCGGGACGATGACACTCGGCCCCGGTGAGTCCGCCCCGGTGCAGATCACTCTTACCGCGGCCGGCCAGGCCGCCGGTGCGCTACAGGGATTCGTGAAGGTGCAGGACACCGTCACTGGCGCAGTGGCTCGCATCCCATACTGGTATGCCGTGACCGGCGGCGCGCCGGCCAAACTGACCGTACTGATCGAGCCTGACACGGCGGTGGCCGGCCAGCGAATTGACGTAACCGTCAGGCTTCACGATGCCGCCGGCTTACCCCTGGCCGATCCCGCACCGTTCGTTACGCCGGTTCTGGGCGGAGGCACCGTGGTCTCCGTCACGCGCGCCTCGGCCCCCAACACTTGGCGGATCTCCCTGCGCCTGGGCCAAAAAGGCGCCAACACGTTCCGCATCCAGGCGGGCGACTTTGCCGACATCTACAGCATCGACGCGGAATAGGCCGCAATCCCGTTAGGCGGTCGCGATCGCTCCATGGGAGCGTGTTTGAAACAAAGTACAGCATCGACGCGGAATAGGCCGCAATCCCGTTAGGACTCGTCACGGAATAACCATGCCAGTCCGGTACGCCCGCTTGCTCAGAACTTGTGAAATAGTCAAAACCGCCCCGAAAGGTGAGTTTTCCATTAGGTACAGGGCTCGCAGGAAACCCCAGAACGCGCTCTGGCGAGCCGTCTGATAGTTTCGTGTCCCCCCACGCGGCCGGTTCGCCGATTTTGTATCTCTTCACACCTTCTCCCGCGCGCGGCTCCTAAAGAACTTCACCCCAAACTGTTGATTCCGCATGAGAGTCTCAATCGGCGCTTGGCACTAATTGGAAGCCGAACTTGCGTGCTTTGCGTTCGAGCACAATGCCAGCCGCTCGCGCTACACGGTATCGCCAAGTTCTTTCCCTCTTTGACCCGCACCGCGGGACTATTGCTCGGAATCG
>JBBQLF010000451.1:0-4613 GCA_038327695.1 Bryobacterales bacterium | reverse complement strand
AACCTGATTTCAACTGCTTGCTGACGCGCCCGGCTCGGAACCTGATTTCAACTGCTTGCTGACGCGCCCGGCTCGGAACCTGATTTCAACTGCTTGCTGACGCGCCCGGCTCGGAACCCAATTCCAACCGATTGCTTACGTGCGCGGCTCAGAAACCCGATTCCAACCGCTTGCCGGGCTGGCAAGGTTATTCCGTGACAAGTCCTAACTCCGCAGGTTCTTGCTGAAGAACTCCAGGGTCCGCTTCCAGGCGAGTTCCGCCGCCGCTTTGTCGTAGCGCGGCGTGGTGTCGTTGTGGAAGCCGTGATTGGCGCCCTCGTAGATGTGGGCCGCGTAGGAGACGCCGTTGGCCTTCAGCGCCTCTTCATAGGCCGGCCAGCCGCCGTTGACGCGCGTGTCCAGGCCGGCGTAGTGCAACAGCAGGGGCGCTTTGATTTTGGGCACATCCGCTACTGGCGGCTGTCCGCCGTAGAACGGGACGGCGGCGGAGAGATCGGCGCCCAGGCGCACCGCCAGCATGTTGGAGACGGCGCCGCCGAAGCAGAACCCGACGACGCCGATCTTGCCGGTGCAGTCGGCGCGGCCTTTTAGCCAGCGGGCCGCTGCCACGAAGTCCTCATTCATCTTTGGCCGGTCGACCGTGCCGAACAGCTTGGCGGCCTTCTCGTCGTCGCCGGGATAGCCGCCCGCGCTGGTCAAGCCGTCCGGCGCGAAGGCGATGTAGTTTTCCGTGCCGAGGCGCCGGGCGACGTCTTCGATGTAGGGGTTCAAGCCGCGGTTTTCGTGGATCACCAGAATGCCCGGCAGCTTGCCCGCGGCTTTGGCGGGCTTCACCAGCAGGCCCTTGATGCTCCCGTTGCCCTGCGGCGAGTCTACCGTGGCGCGTTCGGTCTTGATGCGGCTGTCGCCGGGCGCCACCTGCTGAGCCCAGGCGTAGTTGGGCCGCAGGCTCTCCCAGATGGCGGTGGCGGTGACGCCGCCGGCGGCGTACTTCTGCGCGCCGTCGAGAAAGGCGCGGCGGTCGATATCGCCGTGCACGTACTTGTCGAACAGATTCAATAGCTCTTGCGGATAGTCGCTGGCTTTTTTGCGCTCCATGGTGTGAGAGCCCCCTTGACGGGTGAGGATAACACACCGGCGGGCGCCTGGCGCGGCGGGATGGGCCGGAAAACGGCCGCGGGGGTCAGCAGCCACTGGGCGTCGCTCAGGCTGCCATGGGGGTTAGGCAGGATGTAGTCGTCGCCGGACCAGTCGGCCAGGATCGCCCGGTCCATGAGGAGGTAGGTGACGAACTGGCGGTACTTCGGGTGGTGCGGGAGGAAGCCTTCGAGCCAGATGGCGCCCTGGCGCGGGGCCTGGGCGGGGAGTTGTTCGAGCTTGTCGAAGCAATCGCGGACGCATCCAACCTCGCGCTGGAAGTGCACCAGGCGCGAGTGCGGCAGCAGGAAGTGCAGCCCCGCGCCGAGGCCCAGCCAGAGGACCAGGGCGCCGCCGACGGCCCAACGGGCGCGGGGCCACCAGCGGGCGAGGCCGGCCGAGATCAGCAGCAGGGCCGGCCAGACGGCCCAGGACGCGGCGCGCGCCTGACGCCACGGATTGCCCAGGACACCGGCTTGCCAGGGGTTGGGCTCCAGCCAGCGGAACCAGAGCCAGGCGGCGGCCAGCGAGGCGGCGACGGCGGCCGAGACCAGCAACACGGGGCTCCTCCGCCGGAAGCCGGCCAGCCCGGCCAGGACAATGGGCAGAAGCCACAACAGGCTGGCGTGGTCGCCCCAAGGGCCGGAGTAGAGGCCGGTGGCGTGGCCGAGGCTCTCCAGGGCCGAGATGGGATAGTTGACACCGACCCGACGGCTGGCCAGGAATTGGACGCCGTGCCAGGCGCGGGGCAACTCCGGTGCGGCCAGAGCCAGGCCGAGCAGGAGAGGCCGCCAGGCGCGGCCGCGCGCCAGCAGGACGGCCCAGCCGGCCAGGGTGAACGGCAGCGCCTCCGGGTAGCAGTAGATCTGGGCACTCAGGCAGAGGGCTGCCGGCCATAGGAAGCGGCCGGGCTGGGCGGCCAGCAGCAGGGCGCCGAAGGCGAACGCCAGGCCGAAGCTCTGTGGCAGGAAGCCGTGGACTTGGGCGAAGGTGAGGCCGTTGAGGGTCAAACCGGGGAGCAGCGCGAAGGCAAGGCAGAGCCAGCGGCGGCGGTGCGTGGCCAGCCAGACGCCGCCGGCCAGTGCCAGCGAGCCGCAGGCCATGGGCAGGACGATGACGGCCGGCCAGACCTCATGCGGCCAGGAGGCGCCCGCCAGAGACTGCGCCCAGGCGAGCAGGAATGAGGCCCCCATGCGGAGTTGGCCTTCCTGGTAGAAAGCGACCTGCGTCAGGGCCGGGGTTTCTGCGGCCAGCACGGCCTTTTGGCCGAAGGCGTGGAGCTGGAGCCATTGGGCGTGGACGAGATAGGTGAACGTGTCGTTGAACGGATTGAAGGCGCGAAAGCGCAGCAGGCAGGACCAGGTGGCCCAACCGCCGGCGGCGAAGGCCGCCAGCGTCAGGGCGGTGGTGTGGCCGAGGAGGCGCCACCGGCGGCGCTCCCGCCACAGGGCGGCCGCGGCCAGGACGGCCGTGACGCCGACGGTCACCGGGGGGCTCATGCCCCAGAACCAACCGCAGGCCACGGCGGCGTGGACCAGGATGGCCAGCCCCAGCAGCGGCGCAAAGAAGAGCCGCAGGGCGGCGCGTTGGCGCCAGGGTGCCAAACCGGCCAGCGCTTGGCCGAGCCAGGTGCAGGTGGCCAGGATCAGCAGCCCGGCCAGCATGCCTAGCCCGGTTCTCCCGCGCCCAGCCGGCGTTTGAGGCCATTCCAGGTGAGCTGGGACGCCCACTCCCGCAAGTAGCGGGGGGCGTGGGCCGGGTTCCGCGCCAGCCCGGCCGGCAGGCTCCACAGATAGGCGGGGACGGACGGTTCGAGATCCTCAAAGAACTGATCCCGGCCGTCGCGGCGAAAGACGATATCGCCGTAGACCCAGTGGAACGGCACGTAGCCGTAGTGGCGCTTGAGGAGAGACTGGCTTTCGGCGAACATCAAGCCCCGCTCGGCGAACGTCTTGGCGCCGCGGTGCATGCGGGCCAGGGCCCACTCGCCGGGCACGTGGACGAAGGAGCCCAGACGGGCCATGCGGATCCAGAGGTCGTAGTCGAAGGCGGATTGAAGCGAGGCGTCCAGGCCGCCGCATTCGCGATAGGCGTCGGCGCGGAAGAAACAGGCGGGCTGGCAGATGCGGCACTCGTAGGAGAGAGCGTTGGCGGCGTTGGCCGAAACCGGATAGGCACGGATGGGCCGCAACTCCTCATTGACCCAGCGGCCGCCGCTGAAGACGGCCACGGCGCCGGGGTTGTTGGCGAACGCCTGGAGGGCCGCGTCGATGGCGCCTGGCAGCAGGACATCGTCGGCGTTGAGCCATCCGAGGATCTCCCCTTCACAGGCGGCGAAACCGCGGCGGAGCGCGTCGGCGGGGCCGGTGTCGCGCTGGGAGCGCCACTCGATCCGGTTGCTGTAGAGGCGCAGAACCTCAGCGCTGCCGTCGGTGGACTGCGCGTCCAGGACGATGTATTGGAGGCCGTCCTCCCGCTGGCGCAACACACTTTCGATGGCGCCGGACAGGAACCGGGCCATCTGAAAAGTGGGCGTCAGGATGGAGATGCGATACGGCAAGGTACGCTCAACAATTATGTTACGGTAAAACGGAAGCACTGCCAGCCACCCGCCACGACATGCGCATCGCGGTCAACCTTCGACAGTACTATCATGGACGGATCGGCGGGCTGGAAAATTACCTCATTCAGGTGATTCAGCGGCTTATTTCCAGCGGCCACCGGCTGACGATTCTGGCTCCGCCGGCGGAGTTGGAGACGTTGCGGCGCCTGGCGCCCCAGGCCGAGTATGTCCCGGCCAGCGGGGAGCGGCGCCGGGCGTGGGAGTGCCATTGCCGGCCTGAGGCGGCGGACGTGCTGTTCTGCCCGCTGCTGGTGCTGGAGCCGCTGGATGCCGGGATCCCTTCCGTAGTGATGGTTCCGGATATCCAGCACGAGTACTATCCGGAGTATTTCAGCCCGGCCGTTCTGCAGTGGCGGCGGCGCAACTACCTGGCCAGTGTGGTGAACGCCAGTGCCGTGCTGGCGATGTCGGACTGCGCCCGGCAGGCCATGGTGGAGCGATACGGAATCCCGGCCGCCAAGATCGCGTTGCTGCCGCATGACGTGGATCCGTTGTTTCACCAGCCGGCGGCGAGCGAGGCGGCGCGGGCGGCGTGGCGGTCGCTGCGGCTGCCGGCGCGGTATCTGTATTTCCCGGCCAACTACTGGCCGCACAAGAATCACGCCAACGTCCTGGCGGCGCTTCAGATGGTCCACCAGGGCGGCTTCGACGATGTCCACCTGGTTTGTACGGGCGCGGCCAGCGCCGGCCGGGCGAAGGTGATCGAGCGCATCTCGGAACTGGGCCTGACGGAGAGGGTCCGCCTGCTGGACTATCAGGATGTGGGCGTGGTGGCCGAGATCTACCGCCACTCGGCCGGGCTGCTGTTTGCCACCGGACACGAGGGCTTCGGCACGCCGATTCTGGAGGCCAT
>JBBQLF010000450.1:0-4615 GCA_038327695.1 Bryobacterales bacterium | reverse complement strand
TACGAGATGGCGTACCGGATGCAGACATCCGTGCCGGAGCTGGTGGACCTTTCCAAGGAGCCCGATTCAGTGTTCGAAATGTACGGGCCGGAGTCGCGCAAGCCAGGCAGCTATGCGCGCAACTGCCTGCTGGCCAGGCGCCTGGCCGAGCGCGGAGTGCGCTTCATCCAGCTCTACCACCGGGGTTGGGATCAACATAACGACCTGCCGCGCGACCTGGCGCTGCAATGCGGCGGCACCGATCAGCCGACGGCGGCGCTGGTGAGCGACTTGAAACAGCGCGGGCTGCTGGACGACACGCTGGTCGTTTGGGGCGGGGAGTTTGGCCGCACGGTTTACTGCCAGGGCCGGCTGACCGACGTCAACTACGGGCGCGATCACCACCCGCGGAACTTCACGATGTGGCTGGCCGGCGGCGGGATCAAGCCGGGCGTAGTGATGGGCGAGACCGACGACTTCAGCTATAACGTGACGGCGGATCCGGTGCACGTGCATGATTTGCAGGCGACCATTTTGCGATGCCTGGGCGTGGATCACAAGAAGCTGACGTTCAAGTTCCAGGGGCGGCACTTCCGGCTGACCGACGTGCATGGGGAGATCGTCGATAAGATACTGGCATGAAGCGCGCGGCGGTTCTGTTGGTGGTGTGCGCAGGCATGATGCAGGCAGCGCAGGAGTTGGACGAGGCCGCGGCGCGGCGATTCGCGTCGCTAGCGCTGGAGTGCGTGAACAAGGAGTACCCGAACAAGATCGCGCATGCGATGAACAGCGACGCGGACGTGAAGGCGCCGCGCGAGTTGACGCCAGCGTTTTACGGCTGCTATGACTGGCACTCGGCGGTGCATGGCCACTGGCTGCTGGCGCGGTTGGCGCGGACGTTTCCGCGGGCTGATTTCGCCGGGGCCGCTCGTGCGGCGTTGCAGCGGAGCCTGACGGCGGAGCACATGGCGCAGGAGGTTCGCTATCTGAACGCGCCGGGCCGGGCGACGTTTGAACGGCCCTATGGGCTGGCTTGGCTGCTGCAGTTGAGCGCGGAGTTGCGCGAGTGGGACGATCCGCAGGCGCGCCAGTGGGCGAGCGTGCTGGAGCCGCTGGCGGAGGCCGCCGTGGCGCGGGTGAGCGGGTGGTTGCCCAAGCTGTCTTATCCCGTTCGTACCGGCGAGCACAACAACACGGCGTTCTCGCTGGGCCTGCTGTTGGACTATGCGCGGGTTGCGAAGAATCCGGAGTTTGAGCGCCTGCTGACCGGGCGCGTGCGGGACTACTATCTGAAAGACAAGGCGTGCCCGCTGGGCTATGAACCGTCGGGCGAGGACTTTCTTTCGCCGTGCCTGGCGGAGGCCGACGCGGTGCGCCGGGTGTTGCCGCGGGCCGAATTCGGAGCGTGGTTCCGGGCGTTTCTGCCGAGCGTGGCGCTGACGCCGACGGTGGTGACGGATTTCTCGGACGGCAAGCTTTATCACCTGGCGGGGCTGAATCTGAGCCGGGCGTGGATGCTGGATGGCATCGTCCAGCACATGCCGCAGGACGATGCGAAGCTGCGGCGGCAGGCGGCCGCGCTGCGGCAGGCCGGCCTGGCGGCCGTGACGGCGGCGCACTATGAGGGCGGCCACTGGCTGGGCAGCTTCGCCGTGTATCTGGTGAGCGGCCGCGGGCTGGGGCGCCAGGCTCAGTAGTTTTTCGTGCGCTCAAAGCGGGCGCGTTGCGCGCGGCCCATGGCCTTGACGCCGGCCAGGGAGGGATCCTGGGCGGCGAGGGTCTCGAGATTGGCGGCGACCTTTTCCACGGCGCGCGCCACGTCGCGGATGTCTTCTTCTCCGCCGATGAGCTCGAACTGGAACAGCCAGACGGATTCGTCGTAGGCGGCGCGCTCAGAGACCGGGCAGTGGCAGGCGGCGTAGTCCATCAACGTGTCGCGGCCGAGGGAGAGCTGGGCGCAGTTGGCGGGCGTGGCGTAGAAGAGATCGCTCTTGTAGACGGCTTCGTAGAAGCGGCCGTCGCAGGGGATGCCTTCCTTCTCGAGCGCGGCGACGAAGAGATCCCGCGATGGCGCGGGCTTGCCGGGTTCGGGGCGGTACTGGAAGACGTAGGTGTAGAGGGTGGGCTGGGTGATGGCGGGTTGCGGCGGCAGCACGCGCACGCAGGGGATCTGGGCGAGGAGCGACGTCAGCAGTTGGGCGCCTTCGGCGCGCTGGTCCCGCAGGGCCGGCAAGGTTTCCATCTGGCCGATGAGCAGCGCGATCTGGAGGTCCGTCATGCGGTAGTTGAGTCCGAGCAGGCGCTGGCCGTATTGGTCAGTCAGGCTGGCGCGGCCGCAATTGATGACGGTCTGCAGAGCTTCGTAGCAGGCCAGGCTGTTGGTGGTGACCATGCCGCCCTCGCCGGCGGTCATGAGCTTGCTTTCCTGCATGCTGAAGGTGCCGATGTCGCCCATGGCGCCGGCGCCGCGGCCACGATAGGCGCCGCCGTGGGCGTGGGCGCAGTCCTCAATGATCTTCAGGCCATGCTCGGCGGCCAGCGCGCAGAGGCCGTCCATCTCCGTGAAGCGCATGGCGAGGTGGACCGGTACGATGGCCCTGGTGCGGGGCGTGATGGCGCGGCGCACGGATTCGACATCGAGGCAGTAGGTGTCGGGGTCGACGTCGGCAAAGACCGGCACAGCGCCCATGGCGAGCGCGGCCGTGGCCGTGCCGTCCCAGGTGTAGGCGGGTACGATGACTTCATCACCGAAGCCGATGCCGAGGGCCTGGAGGGCCACGGTGATGGCGACCGTGCCGTTGGCGACGGGCAGGGCGTAGCGGGCGCCTTGCAGGGCGGCGAAGTCCTCACAGAACTGCCGGGCGAGGGCGGTGGGCAGGGGGTATCCGCCCCAGTGACGGCTCTGGACGGTCTGGATCAAGCGGTCAATGTCGGACTGGCGGTACTGCGGCCAGGGGGTGAAGGGCGTACGGCGGAGGGGCTCTCCGCCCAGAATGGCGAGCTGGCTCATAGAAACTCCCACGGGAACGGCGGTGTGTGCAAAAATTGAATCGTCGTTTCAGTTTTCATTATAAACACGAAAGAACATGAACCATGAAACTCCTGCTGTTACTCCTGTTGAGTTGGGTGGCCGCGCCGGCCGCGACGCCGCAGAAGTTCCGCACGTTTTACAGGCTGGACGAGGCGGCGGTGCCGGCGGCGGTGCGGGCGACGCCGGGCGTGCTGCGGGTGACGGCGTCGGATGGTGTGGAGTGGCGGGGCACGCGGCAGGGGCTGTGGCGGGGCAGGAGCGAGTACTTCGCTTCGCGGCGCTATCTGCCCGATGATGAGGTGCAGCATGTGGTGGCGGATGGGGCGGCGGGTGTCTGGGTGCGGACGGCGACGGGGGTGTCGCATATCGAACTGCGGCCGATGACGCTGGAGCAGAAGAGCAAGCTGTTTGAAGAGCGCATCCGGTTGCGGCATGACCGGCACGGGCTGGTATCGCCGTCGAGGCTGGTGACGCCGGGGGACTTGGCGACGTCGCAGACGCGCGACGACGACAACGACGGGTTGTGGACGGCGATGTACGGGGCGGGCGAGTGCTTCCGGTATGCGGTGACGAAGGAACCGGAGGCGCTGGCCCTGGCGCGGAAGTCGATTGAGGCGGTTCTGTTTCTGGAGCAGGTGACGGGGCGGCCGGGATTTCCGGCGCGCTCCTATATCGAAAAGGGGGAGCCGATGCCGCAGGACGGGGAGTGGCACTGGACGGCGGACGGCAAGTACTACTGGAAGGGCGACACGAGCAGTGACGAGATTGTGGGGCACTTCTTTCTGTTCGGCGTGGCGTGGGATACGCTGCCGGCGGCCGATCCACTGCGGGCGCGGATTGGCGCGACGGCGCGGCGGATCATGGATCACATTCTTTCGAACGGGTACTATCTGATGGACCTGGACGGCAAGCCGACGCGGTGGGGCAAGTGGTCCCTGGATTACTTCAAAGAGGAACCCGGCGATGCGCCGCTGAACGCGCTGGAACTGCTGAGCTTTCTGCGGACGGCCCATCACATCACGGGCGATGCGCGGTATGAGCGGGAGTACCGGAAGGCGGCCGTTGAACTCGGCTATGCCAAGGTGATGACGCGGCTCAAGGAGTGGCGGGATCATCTGAACTACTCCGACGAAGAGCTGGCGATGTTGCCGTTCTACTGCCTGTTCCGGTACGAGAAGGACGCCGCGCTGCTGGACACGTACTACCGGCCGGCGCTGGATCAGTGGTGGGAGAACATGAGCCGCGAGGCGAATCCGCTGTGGACGATGATCTACCTGACGAGCCGTTTGAAGGCACGGGCGGATCTGCCGGGGGCGATCCGCACGCTGGAACGGATGCCTGTGGATCTGGTGACGTGGACCATCCGCAACTCGCATCGCGAGGACGTGGTGATGACCAATGAGCTGGACCGCTTCAAGCTGCGGCAGGCGGCCACGCTGTTGCCGCCGGATGAGCGGCCGGTGATGAAGTGGAACGCCAACCCGTTCATCGTGGATGGCGGTAACGGGGGGCGCGGGGAAGACGACGGCGCGGCGTTTCTGCTGCCGTACTGGCTGGGACGGTATCACCGGTTTCTGACGGGAGAAAGATGATGCGCTACACGCT
>JBBQLF010000449.1:0-4633 GCA_038327695.1 Bryobacterales bacterium | reverse complement strand
TTCAACTTCCGATTCGAAAACATCACGTCGCCGACCAGTTGGGAGTCGATGGCGATGCGTGGAGCCGCTTCGTAGTTGGCGGCGAGTTGGAACATCTCAAAGACAGTAGTTTCAATGGCCGTGCGCGCGTCGTCAAGATCGGACGCGGGCATCGCGTTGCCGTCGATCATGCGCCGGCGGAAGGCCAGGATCGAATCGGCCTGCTGCCACAACTCGATCTCTTCCTTGGACCGGTAGCTGGAGGCGTCCGACGGGGAGTGGCCGCTGATGCGGTACGTCACCGTGTCGAGCAGCACCGGGCCACCGCCCTCGGCCAGGATCTGCTTTTTGCGGCGGAATGCGTCGATGACGGCCAGCGGATCGTAGCCGTTGATGCGCTCGGAGTGCATCTGGTCCGGGTTGACTCCGGCGCCGATGCGCGCGATGTACCGGACGCCCATGGTCTCGCCCAGGGGTTGCCCGCCCATGCCGTAGTGGTTGTTCATGCAGTTAAAGATGATGGGCAGACCACCACCTAACTGCGGATCCCACAGAGTGCGGTACTGATCCATGCTGGCGAAGGTGATGCCTTCCCACACGGGGCCGCAACCAAATGAGGCGTCACCGATGTTGGCGACGACGATGCCGGGTTTACGGTTGACGCGCTTGAAGAGCGCCGCGCCCGGCGCGATGGAGCCGGAACCGCCCACGATGGCGTTATTGGGATAGATCCCAAACGGCGCGAAGAAAGCGTGCATCGAACCGCCGAGACCGCGATTGAAACCGGTTTCGCGAGCGAATATCTCGCTGTATGCGCCAAAGATCAGGAACTTGACGGCGAGTTCCTTCACCGATCCCGTGTGGCCCTTCTCCACGGGCGCCAGAATGGCCCCGTTCAGGTAGGAGCGCATGATCCCGAGCAACGCACCGTCGTCCAGGCAGCGGATGGCTGAGAAGCCCTTGGCTAGTATCTCGCCGTGGCTTCGGTGCGAGCCGAAGATGTGGTCGTCAGGCGTAAGAGTGAAGGCCATGCCGACTGCCGCGGCTTCCTGCCCGATGGACAGGTGGGCCGGGCCGAGATGATCATAGGGAACGCCCTTGTAGACGCGCTTGATCTTGATCTCGTTGAGGATGGTTTCGAACTCGCGAATGGCGGCCATGTCCTGCCAGATGGCCAGAAAATCCTGCTGGGAGAATCTCGCCTGTTCCTGCTCTGCCGTTTTGCTGTAGGCATTGACCTCAATATCCGTGCAGTGGATGCAGCCAGGGGCCAGCAGTTCGTTGGGTTCCAGAATAATGGATTTCGGCATCTTATGAATTCACTCCCATCAGGCAGCTTCAAGGATCGCCAGCTTCAGCGCTTCCGACACGGTGGGGTGCGGGAAAGTCACGGCCTCGACATCCGCAACGGTCATTTCCATTTCGATCATCACCGCCGCGGCCACGATGAACTCGCTCGACAGATCGCCCAGCGCGTGGACGCCGAGAATCTCCCCGTAACGCGCGCCCACCAGGACCTTGATCATTCCGGCACCGCCCACGTTCTCCACCAGGAATCGCCCGGCAACGCCCATGGGCAGCAGCGCCTTTTTGTACTCGACGCCGAGGGCCTTCAGCTCATTTTCGGTCTTGCCAACGCTGGCCGCTTCGGGGTGGGTGTAGATGACGGAGGGGATGGCATCGTAGCGAATGCGGTCCGCCTTACCGAACATGTTATTGACCGCCACCAGGCCTTCGCGCGTGGCGGCGTGAGCGAGCATCCGGCGGCCTGTCACATCGCCGCAGGCCCAGATGCCTGGCACGTTGGTCTTGCCTCGATCGCTGGTCTTGATGCCCTTGCGGTCAAAGTCGACGCCGATTTCAGCCAGCCCGAGATTCTCGATTACGGGCGCGCGGCCGGTGGCGTTGACGATGCATTCGGCACTCAGCGAGCCGGGCGCACCGGCTTCGTCGAAATGCACCGTATTGCCTTCGATGGAACGAACCACGCAAGATGTTTTGAAATGGATGCCGCTCTTCTTGAGCGCCTGTTGGAGGCGGCTGGAAATGTCGTGGTCTGAACCTGTGGCGATCTGCGGAAGCATTTCCAGCACCGTCACTGCCGCACCCGCGGCGGCGAAGAAGCTCGCGAATTCGAGGCCGATGTAGCCGCCTCCAATGACCGCCACGGTCTTCGGCAACGTCTCCAAACCAAGGACACCGGTGGAGTCCACAACACAGCTCGAGTCGATTCCAGGGATCGGTGGGACCACTGGCCGCGCACCGGTGGAGATGAGGATGTTCTTCGCCGAAAGGGAGAGTTCTCCCACCTGCACCGTGTTCTTCGATGTCAGCTTCGCGTGGCCACGCACAACCTCCACGCCGCTGCGCTTGAGCATGCCGTCCACGCCGCGCGTGAGGGTGGCGACGATCTGGTTCTTGCGTTTGACCACCGCGCCCATGTTGAAGCTCAGGCCGGTGATGTCCACTCCAAACTCGGCGCCCTGGCGGCATTCCGCGAACAGCTTCGAGGAGCGCAGTAGGGTCTTCGTCGGGATGCAGCCGACGTTCAGGCACGTGCCGCCGATGGCGTCCCGCTCGACGACGGTCACTTTGGCGCCCAGTTTGGCGGCATGGGCCGCGGCCTCGTAGCCGCCGGGGCCCGCTCCAATCACGATCAGGTCATACATAAGAGGTCAAAGCTCCAATCCCGCGAGGGCTTCCACTCTCTCGATCTGCTCGCGGCAGATCTTGAGGAAGCGGGCGCCGGGCGCGCCGTCGATCACTTGATGGTCGCAGGTGAGCGAGAGGCCGATGAAATCCACGAATTCGACAACACCGTCGCGGCGCACCGGTTTCAACGCGATGGCATTCACGCCCAGGATGGCTACCTGGGGCGGGTTGAGGATGGGTGAGAAAGACTCGACGCCGTAGACGCCGAGGTTGCTGACAGTGAACGTCCCGCCAGTGAGGTCATCCGGCGAAATGGAGCCGTCCGCGGCCTGGGCCGAGAGGGCCTTGATCCGGATCGTCAGTTCAGCCAGCGAGAGAGCGTCCGCCTGCTTGACCACGGGCACCAGCAATCCCCTGGGTGTGTCGCACGCGAAGCCGATGTTGACGCCGGCGTGGCGGTAGATTCTGCCGTCGGCGAACCCCACGTTGACCTCGGGCATCAGTGCCAGCGCCTTCACCGCGCAGAACATCACGAGCTCGTTGATGTTGATGGCGGGCAGGCCGAGGGCATCACCGCGAGCCTTGATCTTCGAACGCAGCGCCAGCAAGCCCGTTGCGTCAGCGGACGCGTTCATCGTGTACTGCGCTGTCACCGCGAGCGACTCCCGCAGGCGGCGGGCCACTCGTTCGCGGATGTGGGACATCTTTTCCGGCGGCGGGCCGAGGTCCGATGCGCGCACCAACCCGCTCGCTTCTCCGTGGCGCTCGAAGCCCGTCTCCATCAGATGTCTCGCGAGCGTCGTTGTCCGCGGCGACTCGAAGTAGAGACGCCGGAGGTCCTCTTCCAGCACGCGGCCACTCGGTCCGGATCCGGAGACGTGCTCCGGCTGGAAATGGTGCTCGGCGGCGAATCGCCTGGCTCTCGGGCTCAACGGCGCCGCCGGCCCATTGGACGGGGCGGCCGCGGCCGCAGCTTGACGAGGCTGGGGCGCGAGCGTTCGCTCCTGGGCCGCTGGCGCTGCGGCGGGTGCCACCGGCGTCTGGGGTTGGAACGGTGCAGCGTCCTCGCCGGGCGCGCCGACCACACAGATGTTGGTGAATACCGGGACCAGGTCGCCGGGCTGGAAGAACGTGGCTAGCAGGGTTCCGCCGACCGGCGACGTCAGCTCGAAGGTGGCCTTGTCGGTCTCGATTTCAGCGACGAGTTCACCCTCGGCGACGTTTTCTCCGGCGCGCTTGTTCCACCGCGCCAGCAGACAATCTTCAACCGTGTTGCCGAGCTTCGGCATTTCAATGGGAGTGGCCATCTAACTGGGAGCCTTTCCTGGCTGGGCCCAAGTGCCCTTTGTCTAGGCTAGCGGAGTTCGGCCAGAAATTTCCAGCCCGGCTCAACGAATTGGCAGAGCGTGCGCTGCACCACGCCGTAGGAGATGAATCCGCAGGGCGCCGTGCCGCCGGGCTCATATGCCTTGACGAACTCGGGCATCTTGGGTAGCGTCTCACTTACGTAGGCGGGCACCTGGGCGGCGATGAGCCTTTCACGAGAAGGATCCTTGGCGCAATCAGGTAAATGGTGCTTTGGGACGGGAAACTGCTGCGCGCCCAACGGGGGACATTGTTCGGGCATAGCTCCATGATCGAATGGAATGGTTATAGCCGGCGCGAACCTGACGTGTCTGATGGCTTCAGGCCTCCCGGCGCTGGTACCTGTGGTGCAGTCCGCCCACCTGCGGGATGGCGACGATAGTACCGACTTTGGCAGCTTGCACCGGTCTGGTTTCCGGTGCGTCCGGGACGCGTGATAGTAGGTCACGAACGACTTCACCTGCCGCTGTAATCGAGGAGTCGTTGAAGACGATCCCGTAATCGAGGCGCTCGCGACGGAGGGTGCCGATCACGCGTTCCACGTGGGAGCGTTGCCAGGGTGACCGGGGCGCCGACAGTACTGGCTTGATACCCATATCCCGAACCTGCCTCGTGAAGTCATCGCCGAAGATGCGGT
>JBBQLF010000448.1:0-4636 GCA_038327695.1 Bryobacterales bacterium | reverse complement strand
AGGAAGGCGACGGCGTTGGCGATGTCATCGGGATGGCCGGCGCGGCCCAATGGGACCTTGGGGCCGAACAGTGGGCCCACGCGATCTGCCGTGCTGGCCGCGGCTGCGGTGTCGAGGCCCAGGGCCAGGCCGAAGATGGGCGTGACGACACCGCCGGGACAGATGCTGTTGACCCGGATCTGGAGCGGTGCGAGTTCGAGGGAGACGGAGCGGCCGAACTGGACCACGGCGGCCTTCATGGCGGCGTAGATGTGGAACGAATAGCCGCCGAAGAAGGCGGCGATGCTGGCGTTGTTGATGATGGCGCCGCCGCCGGTGGCGCGCATGGCGCGGGCGGCGTGCTGGGTGCCGTAGACGACGCTGGCCAGGAGCGTCTCCGAGAGCAGCGTGAAGCCGGCGGGCGTGACTGCGTCCAGCGGGCCGTCGCCCATGACTTCGCCGGCGTTGGAGAAGAGGCAGTCGAGCCGGCCGAAGCGCTGGACCGTGGCTTCGACGGCGCGGGCGATCTGATCTTCGTGGCGCACGTCGGTCTGGATGAAATCGGCGTGGCCGTCGAGGGAGGCGGCGATGGCGCGGCCTGTTTCCGCGCGGCGCGCGGCGATCATGACGGATGCGCCTTCGGCGACGAACTTGCGGACGGTGGCTTGGCCGATTCCGCTGGTGCCACCAGTGATGAGAGCGACTTTCCCAGTCAGTCTTTGCATCGTTTGAGCATAGCGCGAGCGGGGGCGCCGTCGGCGCCGGGGATCAGCAGGGGCATGCAGGCGAGCTGATAGGCGCCGGGTTCGACGTGGGCGAGGACGAGTCCTTCGACGACCCAGATGCCGGCGCCGAGCAGGATTTCGTGGGTCTCGACGAGATCGGTGTGGAAGCCGCCGACGGAGAGATAGTCGATGCCGACGAGCGCTACGCGGGCATCGGCGAGGGCTTGGGCGGCGTCACGGGCGACGTAGATGAACGGCTCGACGAAGTGGGGCTGGGCCTGGTAGGCGGTGGAGTTGCGGGTGCGGAACAGGATCCGCTCACCGGGCTGGAGACCGGCGGGGATGTGGCGGGCGCGGACGGCTTGCGGATCATCGACATCGACCACACGGGCCGGGCCGAGCATGACGTCGAGCGGCATGGTTTCCATCGACGCGCCGCCGCGCAGGAAGTGGCGCGGCGCGTCGATGTGCGTGCCGGTGTGGGCGCTCATGGCGAGACGCGTGAGGTTGATGGGATCGCCGCGCTCAAGGGACATGGTCTGCTCGACGCGCACCGGATCATCGCCCGGCCAGACGAGCATACCGGCGCGGAGAGGGGTGGAGATATCGATCCAGGACATTGGCGATTTAGTGGAACTCGGGCACGCCGCGGAACGGGCGCCAGTATACGTTGCGGTAGGCGACAGGGCCGTGATCGCCCTGGACCATCAGCGGATTCATGGGCGCCTCTGGGAGTTCCATGTGAGCGCGTGTGGGGCCGAGCACCTCGACGTTTTCGTGGATCCACTGGTTGTTCTGGATCACGCGCAGGAAGCGCGCGTTTTCCGTCTTCTTGCCGGCGGCGTCGAAGCGGGGCGCGCGGAACCAGACGTGATAGCTTTGCCAGACGCCGGGGGGCAGGTTGGCGTTGACGCGGGGGACGGTGCCGCCGACGGGCTTGTTGTCGATCCACTGGTGATAGATGGCGCCGCCGTCGCCGGTGTTGAGCGGGGTGGTGGCGCCGTGGCTGTCGAGGACCTGGATCTCATAGAGGCCTTGCAGATAGACGCCGGAGTTGGCGCCCTTGGCGATCATGAATTCGATGTAGAGCTCGACGTCGCCGTGTTTTTCATCGCTCACCCAATTCTGGGTGCGGCCGTTGGGGCCGTTGTAGATGCGGTCACCGGAGGCGCCGATACCGCGCAGCAATTTGGGATTGCCGACGCGATCCCAATCGAGGCCGCGCACGGCTTTCCATTCGTGGGGCTTGGCGGGATCGAGGGCGTGCCAGCCTTTCAGATCTGTGCCGTTGAGAAGCGGCGACCATCCGGGTTCGCGCAGATAGGGGGGATCTTGCGCGAAGGCGGCGAGAGAGACGAGGAGGAGAAGCACGGCTCGGGACATGCGGGTATTATTTCACGAGCGAGGACCGCGATAGGATATGGGTATCTATGGAATTCCTATTCAATAGCCTCGTCGAACTGATCACGCAGACTTCCACCAATCTCCCGCCGGACGTGCGCGCCGCCATGGGGCTGGCGCTGCGGGATGAGGCGCCGGGGACGCAGTCGCACCAGGCGCTCTCCATCATGGCCACCAATATCGATATGGCCCATGAGGACGCGGGCCCGATCTGCCAGGACACGGGCATGCCGACGTTTATCGTGCATACGCCGGTGGGCGTGTCGCAGATGAAGATCGCATCGGCCATTCGCGCGGCCGTGGCAGAGGCGACCAAGCGGGGCAAGCTGCGGCCGAATTCGGTGGACTCGCTCACCGGTGCGAACTCGGGCAACAACCTGGGCGTGGAGACGCCGGTGATCCACTTTGAGCAGCACGAATCCGATGAGATCGAAGTAAAGCTGATGCTGAAGGGCGGCGGCTGCGAGAACAAGAATATTCAGTACTCGCTGCCTTGCGAGCTGGACCATCTGGGCAAGGCCGGGCGCGATCTGGCCGGGGTGAGGAAGTGCCTGTTGCATGCCGTCTGGCAGGCGCAGGGGCAGGGCTGCGCGCCGGGCGCGCTGGGCGTCTGCATCGGCAGCGACCGGGCGCATGGCTATGCGCTGGCGAAGGGGCAACTGTTCCGCACGCTGGACGACACGAACCCGATTGCTGAGCTGGCGGCGCTGGAGGCCGATATCCTGGCCGAGGCGAACAAGTTGGGCATTGGGGCGATGGGACTGGGCGGGGGCGTGGCGCTGATCGGGTGCAAGGTGATGGCGGCCAACCGGCTGCCGGCGTCGTTCTTCGTTTCGGTGGCCTATGATTGCTGGGCGTTCCGGCGGCTGGGCGTGAGGCTGGACGCGCAGAACGGGGCGATTACGGGCTGGCTGTACCGCGATCCGGCGCGGGCTGTGGAGCGGATGGCGAAGGAGACGGGGTTCCCGCTGACCGGGCGCGAGATCGTGCTGACGCCGCCTCTTTCGGCGGAGACGATGCGAGCCCTGAAGGTGGGCGACGTGGTGCTGATCCGGGGCGATATGTTTACGGGGCGCGACGCTTTGCACGCCTACCTGATGAACAACGCGCCGCCGGTGGATTTGAATGGGGCGGTGCTGTATCACTGCGGGCCGGTGATGCTGCAGGAGGGCGGCGAGTGGCATGTGAAGGCGGCGGGGCCGACGACCTCGAGCCGCGAGGAACCGTATCAGGCCGAGGTGTTGCGGCGCTATGGCGTGAAGGCGGTGGTGGGCAAGGGCGGCATGGGCAAAAAGACGCTGGCCGGGTTGCAGGAGTGCGGGGCGGTGTACCTGCACGGCGTGGGCGGAGCGGCGCAGTTCTATGCGCGCACGGTGAAGAAGGTGAAGGGCGTGCACCTGATGGAGTTCGGGATTCCCGAGGCCATGTGGCATCTCCAGGTGGAGGACTTCATGGCGATTGTGACCATGGACGCGCACGGCAATTCGCTGCACGCCGACGTGGAGAAGGCCACGGGCGACGTGCTGGCCACACTGCGATAATCGACGAATGCAGATCCTGACGGTGGCGTTGGCGGCGGCGGCCGCGTGGTCCCGGTTTCGCGGCCCGAATGGCAGCGGCGTGGCCGAGACCGGGGCGTTGCCGGTGGAGTTCGGCAAGGAAAAGAACCTGGTGTGGCGGACCGCTTTGCCGGCGGGGTTTTCTTCACCGGTTGTTGGGCAACGGTGCGTCTTTCTGACGGCGTATGAGGGTCCGAAGGGTTGGACCCTGTGCGTGGATAAGAAGACGGGCCGGGAGATCTGGCGGGCCGACGGGTTTGCGCTCAAGGAAAAGTACAGGTCCGTGAACACGCCGGTTTCGCCGACGCCGGCCACCGATGGGCGGAACGTGTACGTGTTCTTTGAGGCGGCGGGGCTGGTCTCCTACGACGCCGAGGGCAAGGAGCGGTGGCGGCTGGGTTTGGGGCCGTTCAGCAATCCATATGGCATGGCGAACTCGCCGGTGCTGGTGGATGATCTGGTGATCTTGCAGGTGGATCAGGACGTGGGTTCCTATCTGCTGGCGGTGAATGCGCGCGATGGGGCGGTGCGGTGGAAGACGATGCGGCCGGAGGCCAATCACGGGTATTCGACGCCGGTGGTCTGGCAGGGGCAGTTGATCGTATCGGGGTCGTATCAGTTGGCGGCGTATGCGGTGCAGACGGGGGCTAAGTTGTGGTGGGTGGACGGGATGGCATGGCAGGCGAAATCGACGCCGGTGATCGACGGCGGGCTGCTGTTTGTGCACTCCTGGATGGTGGGCCTGGGCGAGCTGGCGAAGCTGCCGGAAGGGCAGAGCTGGGCCGAGTTTGCGGGCGGGCTGGACAAGAACAAGGACGGGCGGATCGGCAAGGACGAGGCTCCGGACAAGGAGATGGCGCGGCTGTGGTTCCTGTTTGACCTGGACGGGACGGGGTTCATCGAGCAGCGGGACTACGAGATCATCCAAACGCGGCAGACGGCCAAGAGCGGATTGTTTGCGATCCGTCTGGG
>JBBQLF010000447.1:0-4658 GCA_038327695.1 Bryobacterales bacterium | reverse complement strand
GGCGCGGAAGGCTCCGGTGAGGGACTGCACGATGGACTTACGCATGGAAAACATAGTGTTGGCCGCGCCCACCAGCATCATGCCGACGGCGATGGGCCGCACCACGTTGAACCAGAGCGTATAGGCCGCCACATCGGGCGCGGCGCCGCCGATCCGCGCCGGCAGGTTCGGATCCATGAACAGCAGCAACGGGATCAGCACCCACCAGGCGAGCACGCCGCCGGCCACGTTGATCGACGCATACTTCGGTCCGATGATATAGCCGATGCCGATCAGTGCCGGCGAGAGCGCTGGCGTGGACCACGGAATTCCGCCCCCGTGCGTCACGTCGCCGATAGGCGTCTTCGAGAAATTGAAGTGACGCACGACGCTGCGTGGAAATTCCAGAAACCCTTCCGTGTACTCGCGGAAGATCTGTATGCCTTTGTCGCTCTTCAGCACCTGGATCAGACCGCCGAAGGCCATCCCGCCGAACACCAGTTTCGGCGCGTCGCCGGACTCCTGCCCGGCCTTGACAATCTCGTAGCTGGCCACGCTCTCCGGCCACGGCAACTGCGCGTCCACGCAGAGCGCGCGCCGCAGCAGAATGATGAAGAACACGCCGGCCAGTCCGCCGGTCAGCAGGATGACCACGCCTTGCCAGTAGTGGCCACGCAGATCCGCCCACAGGCGATGGCCATCGATCTCGACGAGCAGAAACGCTGGCAGTGTGAAGATCGCACCGGCCACCAGCGCCTCGCCCACTGAGCCGGCGGTGCGCGCGATGTTCTGTTCCAGCAGGCCGCCGCGAAATGCCGGTATGCGGAACAGCGCCATGGCGATGACCGCGGCGGGTATGGTGGCGGCTACGGTCTGACCGGCCTTCATGCCGAGATAAGCGTTGGCAGAGCCAAAAACAAAGGCAAGAAAGAGGCCCAAAGCAACGGATTTGACCGTCAGCTCGCGCGATTCCAGATCGTTGGAGGACACTCGATGATCTTACTGCATGGCGCCGGGCGGCCACCGCCTCGACGCCATACCCTGCCACAATGAGGAATATGTCGGGCAAGAAACCGAAGAAGGTCAAACCGCCGGCGGCCGCAACCGGCCCATCGTTGAGCGACCCGGCGCTCTACGTCAACCGGGAACTCAGCCTGCTGGCCTTTCAGCGCCGCGTGCTGGAAGAGGCGCAGGACGCCACACACCCGCTGCTGGAGCGAGTGAAGTTCCTGTCCATCCTCGGCTCCAACCTGGATGAGTTCTTCATGGTCCGCGTGGCTGGGCTGATGAATCAGCAGGAGTCAGGAATCCTGGACACCGGGCCTGACGGCATGACGCCGGCCCAGCAGCTGGACGCCATCCGGAAGGGCTTTGAGCGCCTGATCTCGGAGGCGCACGCCTGCCGCCGCCAGTTACTGGCTGACCTCAATGCCCAGGGCATCCAGGTCATTCCCTACAAGGATTTGAATGAGACCCAGCGGGAGCGGGCCGGCCGCTACTTCGAGGAGACCATCTATCCAATCCTCACGCCGCTGGCCTTCGATCCGGGCCGCCCGTTCCCGCACATCTCCAATCTCAGCCTGAACCTCTCGGTGCTGATTCGCAATCCCGATGGCCACGAACACTTCGCCCGCCTGAAAGTGCCGGACACGATTGATCAGTTAGTCCCGCTGCACAGCACGTCTCGCAGGCGCAACGGCAAGGCCGTGGCTTTTGTCTGGATCGAAGAAGTCATCCAGGCCAACCTCTCGGCGCTCTTCCCCGGCATGCAGATTGTAGAGTCCCACCCCTTCCACGTCACGCGCGACGCCGAGATGGCGATCCAGGAACTCGAGGCGGAGGACCTTCTGGAGACCGTCGAGGAGGGTGTGCGCCAGCGCCGCTTCGGCGCGGTGGTCCGGCTGAAGGTGCCCACCGCCATGCCGGAGCGGCTGCTGGATATCCTCGTCACCAATCTGGAGATCGACACCTCAGAGGTTTATCGTATCGAGAGCCCACTCTCGCTTGTCCGCATGCGCCACCTCTACAAGCTGGACTGGCCGGACTTGAAAGACGTACCCTTCACGCCGGCGCTGCTCAAGTCCTCCAGTGACGACGAAGACATCTTCAGCATCATCCGGCGCGGCGACATTCTGCGCCATCAGCCGTTTGACAGTTTCCAGCCGGTGGTGGACTTCCTGCGAGCGGCCGCGCGCGACCCCAACGTGCTCGCCATCAAGATGACGCTCTATCGCGTAGGCCGCAATGCGCCCGTCGTGGAAGCCCTGCTGGAGGCCAACGAGAATGGCAAGCAGGTGGCCGTGCTGGTGGAGTTGAAGGCCCGTTTCGACGAGGAGTCCAACATTGAGTGGGCCCGCGCGCTGGAAAAAGAAGGCGTGCACGTTGTCTACGGGCTGGTTGGCATGAAGGTGCACAGCAAGGTGGCCATGGTGGTCCGCCGCGAAGGGAGCGTGATGCGGCGCTACGTCCATCTAGCCACCGGCAACTACAACGCCGTCACCGCGCACCTGTACACGGACCTGGGCTTTTTCACTTGCGATGAAGCGATCGGCGGCGATTGCAGTGATCTGTTCAACTACCTCACCGGCTACTCGGCCAAGACCGATTACCGGAAGCTCCTGGTGGCGCCCATCAATCTGCGCAAGCGATTCGAGGAGATGATTGAGCGGGAGATCGGCCACGCCGCCGCCGGCCACGAAGCGCACCTGATCTTCAAGATGAACGCGCTTGTGGACCCGCGCATCACCCGCCTGCTTTACAAAGCTTCGCAGGCCGGCGTGAAGGTGGATCTGCTGTGCCGCGGCATCTGCTGTCTGCGGCCCGGCGTCGCCGGCATCAGCGACAATATCCGGGTCATCAGCGTCGTCGGCCGTTTCCTGGAGCACAGCCGCATCTTCTATTTCCGCAACAACGGAGAGGAGCAGATCTACCTGGGCTCGGCCGATCTGATGCCTCGCAACATCAACCGGCGCGTCGAGACACTGTTCCCCATTGAGAGGCCCCTCCTGGTCCGTCAGATCCGCGACAAGATCCTGTCGGTCTATCTGGCCGACAATGAAAAAGGACGCCGCATGAAGGCCGACGGGACCTACGAGCGCATTCCCCGCAAGGACGGCGAGAAATTGACAGGCGCGCAGACACTACTGTTGAGAAGCCGGTGCTTGAAAACGTAAACCTCAAACTGAAACTCTCCCGAGCGGAGTACAAGCGGGCGCTGCCGTTGTTGCAGAACCGCCTCTACGACCTGGAAAAGGCGTGCTGGGACAATCGCATCCCCTCCCTCGTTGTCTTCGAGGGCTGGGACGCCGCCGGCAAGGGCGGCTGCATTTCCACGCTCACACAGAGACTGGACCCACGCGGCTTCAAGCTTTACTCCATCCACGATCCGCGCACTTTTGAGCAGAACAACCCCTGGCTGTGGCGCTTCTGGTTGAAGGTGCCGAATCGCGGTGAGATGGTTCTGTTTGACCACTCGTGGTACCACCGCCTTCTGGATGAGCGAGTCAACCGGACGGTTCCGGTGAAGAGCTGGCGGCAGGCCTTCAAGGACATCACCGAGTTTGAGCGCATGCTGGCCGACGACGGCACGGTGATCCTCAAATTCTGGTTCCAGATCAGCGCCAAGGAACAGGCCAAGCGCTTTCGCGCCATTGAGAAGGACCCGCTGGAGAAGTGGCGTGTCACGGCCCAGGACTGGCAGCGCCACACGCTCTACGACAAGTTCACCGAGGCCGCCGAAGAGATGCTGGAACTCACCGAGGGTGAATTCGCGCCATGGACCATCGTCGAGGCCGCCTCGCGCTGGCACGCCAGGGTGAAGGTCTTCCAGACCATCATCCGCGCGCTCGAAGAGGCACTGGGCGACAAGGCGCCGCCTGCCCGCGAGAGCGCCGCGGAAACGGAGAGTGAGTGATGCTGCGGACTCTCGACTTAAGTCTCAAACTGGAGCGCGCCGAGTACGAGGCCCAGCTCACACGCCGCCAGATTCAGCTGCGCGAACTCGGTTGGCAGATCTATCAGCAAAAGCGCCCGGTTGTGCTTGTATTCGAAGGCTGGGATGCGGCTGGCAAGGGCGGCATCATCAAGCGGATCACGGAGAAGATCGATCCGCGCGGCTATGTCGTCTACCCGATCAGCGCGCCGCACGGAGAGGACAAGACGCGGCACTATCTCTACCGCTTCTGGCGCCGCCTGCCGGAGCGCGGCCAGATCGCCGTCTTTGACCGCTCCTGGTACGGCCGCGTGCTGGTGGAACGCGTCGAGGGGTTTTGTACACCACCGGAGTGGAAGCGCGCCTACAAGGAGATCAACTCATTCGAACGGCAACTGCGCGATTCCGGCGCCATTCTCGCCAAGTTCTGGATTCAGATCTCGCGCGAGGAACAGCTCCGCCGGTTTGAAGAGCGTCAGCGCATCGGCTACAAAGCCTGGAAGCTCACCGATGAGGACTGGCGCAACCGCGCCAAGTGGAGCGACTACGAAGAGGCTGTGCACGAGATGCTGCTGAAGACCGGCACTCGCCCGGCGCCCTGGACCATGGTCGAGGGCAACGATAAGTGCTGGGCGCGCGTGAAGGTCCTTTCCCGCCTGGTGGAGATCTTCTCACACGACCTCGGCTACAAGCCGCAGGATCCCCTGAAGTAGCTCGCCGTCAGCCCTCGCCGTCAGCCGTGGTTGCG
>JBBQLF010000446.1:0-4660 GCA_038327695.1 Bryobacterales bacterium | reverse complement strand
GGGGTGTAGTCAACCATGTCGTCGTCTTGCACAAAGATCGCGCCCATGAGGGGCTCCTTTCAAAGTCTGGTGAATCCGATCACACCGATTTCGTTGGGGTGGGACCTCCGGGGAACGAGGTGGGGGTTACACCTCGCCCTTGCTCTTAATCCCCGCCCGCGGATCTTGCAGGGCCGCGCCAAAGTCGTGGAATCCGCGCATTTGGATTCCGAGATAGTTGAAATCGGCCTCGGCGGTTTCAATGGTGGGCGCCTCCTGGCCGTTGAGGAACGCGACCTCGATCAGCGGCAGGTCGGCCGGGTCGGCCAGCAGATACCAGGCCTTGGTGGAGTTCCCCGTGTACCGGGCATTGCCCAGGTAGCGGCTGACCTCGACGCGATACTTGCCCTGGTGAGGGTTGGCAATGGGGTACTTGGTGGAGGCGGTGGTATCCCGAATCTCCATGCTCTTGTAGAGCTGCGTGCCGACGGCCGAGAGCGCGGTGGGCACCAGCGCGATGGCGGGCATGAGGCCGATGGGCTTGCCGTCAGAGTCCACCTGGTCCATGAAGGCGGCTTCCGACTTGGTCAGGCCGTCGATGTTCAGGGCGGTATCGACACCTGCCAGGTAGTTCTTGTTGCCCACGGTGAACAACGCCGCGTTCTTCAAGAACAGCGTCCAGAACACGTCGTTGATCTTCAGGCCGCTGCCGCGCCCCAGCTTCCGGGGCACGGTGGTGATGGCCCCGAGGTCGTCGTTGATGATGTCCCGGCGATCCACGCCGAGCATCAAGCCGTAGGTATCGGCGCGGTTGGTGTAGGTCTCGTTGCCCAGCGTGCCGTGCTTGAGCTCACCGCCCGGAGCAACCTGCTCGTACTGGTCCGTTCCAATAAGGCGGTACGAAGTTACCGTCTTAAAGTCGTTGACGTTGCGGACGGCGCAGACGTTCCGCCAGGTGCGCTCGACGCTGAAGAAGCCTTCCAGGAGGAATTTATTGGCGACGTTGGAGAGGATGCCGCCGATGTCCACGGTGGAAGCATCGGCGCGGATGTCGGCGCCGAAGGCGAACTGCATGACCGCCTTGGTGTCCCGGAAGCTGCGTCCGGTGTACCCGTTGGCCCACGCGGCCTCCATGAGCAGTTCCTGCAGACCGATGGCCCGATGGAACCGGCGGTCGGCGGCTTCGAGCGTCGGGGCATCGAAGATCTTTTCGATCCCTTCCAGCCGAGCGCTCATGAAGCAAGCCGCTTCGAGCATCTGGGACGTGACACCCTGTTCTCCGCCTCGAATCAGCGCCGCTGGCGCGCCGCTAATCATCGGGGCCGTGGCCGGCGCCGCCGGACGACCGGCGCGCAGGACTTCCAGTTCGGTCTTCGTGGCATCCCAGCCTTCGCTGATGGCCTTGGCCTCGATGTCCGCGTACTTGCCCCCGCCGCCGCAGGCCTTGCGAACCGCTGCGATCCGCTGGGTTTCCGCAAGGGCCTCGGCCCGGATCTGTTCGGCCGGGGAGGGACCCGAGGGCGCCGGCGCGGATGCGCTCACTGGCGCCGCGACCGGGGTGGCCGGAGCCGCAGCCTGGATCGGTGCCGCGGCCGCCGCTTGCGCCGAAGCGGGGGGCGTGGGGGACTCGGGACTCGCATTCGTAGGCTTGGTTTCGTCCATGACAGTCTGCTCCTTACGTTGGGCGGCCTGAGCCGCGATCTGAGCCCAGGTCGCGTCATCAGCGCCTAAGGCCACAAAACTCACTTCACCCAGCACGCTCTTGCGTGCGATGTTGACCGGGCCTTGCACGACCCGACCGTTGACCGTGGCGCTATGGCCCTCCGGCACCCATTCGACTTGCGTGGCCCGGGCGCCGATGCTGGCTTGCCACGGGTATCCCGCGCCGGCATCCGCGATCACTTCCTGCGCGGCTTTGCCGGTGGAAGAGACCACACCGGCGACAACCAGGCTGCTCTCCGAGGCCTGCACCTGGTCGATGTGACCGACCCGCTGGGTTCGGTCGTGCTCCAGGAAAACCTTGGGTTTGGCAGAGGCCAGGAGACCCGCCAGGTCCACCACGACCGGGAAGCGCCATCCGGCCAGCTGCATGGGGCCGCCGGTGTAGGCCGTCATCTGGAAGCGCCGGGGTGCGGCCTTTTGTCCGTCGGTGCTCAGCGCTCCCGCCGATGCTTCCAGCCACTGGACCTCCGCCGGTGCGGCGGTGATCTGGCCGTCATTATTCGTCTCCAATGGGCTGGTCATCCAACTCCTCCTGATCGTTTGTGTTGTCGCCTGTCGGTGCCGGCGCTGGGTTGCCGGGGGTCTGGTTTCCCCCAGGCAGCGCCTGGGCCAGGCTCAGCCCCAACTGGTTCATGAGCGCCACTTCCTTGGCCCGCTGGCGTAACTGGATTTCCCAGTCCTGGCCCTTGCGGGCGTATTCGTCGGCGAGCGTGGTCGTGTGGTTCTGCAGGCGCGTGGCTTGGGCGGAGGCTTCCTTGGACGGATCGACGTGCTCCTGGCCATCCCAGAACCATTGGTGCGGGTAGGCGGCACCGATCGCGCGGAGCGATTGGGGCAGGTAGCCCTCGATCAGAATCGCTTCGCTAAGCCATGCGGCCAGGATGCGATCCAGTACCACCGCTTCGATGTGCGATTGGTCCACGCGGATGGATTTGAAATAGGTCTGGTGGTCGAGGCGCCCCGAGGCGTAGTTGTAGCCCGACGAGTTCCCGGCCGCGACGTTGAAGGGCATGTTTAAACAGCGGGCGATCTCGTTGAGGATCTCTTTCTTGAATTCCGCATACGTGGTCGCGGGTTGCTCGGCCGTGATTTGTCCGAGCTTCCAGCCGCCGGGCAGGACCGTCGCCATACGGCGCTCCAGGTCCACCAGGTCCATCGGCTCGACGGAATCGGCCTCGCCGTTGGCGGGGCTGTCGGTATAGAGCACCGCTGCAAAGTCGGCGGCGGTCTCGGCGGCCGCGATGACCGCCAGCGTGTAACGACGGAGCTGCGCGAAGAGCGGAAGGGCCGGGGTGATCTCCGGGATGCCGCGGCGCTGGCCAGGCCGATCGGCGCGGAAGTAGTGAATCACGGCGTTGGCCGGCACGCGGTCAAAGTCCATCGGTGTGAAGTTCCAGGCGATGGCGTCGCCGGGATGACTCCTGAGGACGTGGTATTCGGCCGGGTTGCCGTACTGGTCAAAGACGATCCCATCGATGAAGCGCGGATCGAACCATCCCCCCCCTCCGCCATACGGCGTGGCGACCTGGTCGGCTTCCACGGGTTTGAGGTCGAGCTTGACGGGGACCGCCAGCGCGGGGTTGCTGGTAAAGACCCCGAAGCCTTCGCCGCCTTCGGTTCGGGCCATGCGTAAGGTGCGGAGTTTCTCGGCCAAACCAATGGCATCGGCCCAGTCGGCAAAGGCCTCCTCCACCTGGCGGTTGGCCACGGGGTCCTTGAGCAACATTTGCAGCCGGGGGCCGGTGCCGATGGTGTCGTTGGCCAGGGTCAGCACGATCCCGCGGGCGTAAGAGTTGTTGGCGACTTCGTAGCGGGCGCGGTTCCGCAGGATACGGCGAATCTCCGGGCGGATGGCAGAGTTGGGCGAGAGACCATCGGCCGCCGCCCAGTGCCGGCGGTTCTCGGCGTTGGTCTGCGCCGAGTCGAAGCGGGCTTTGATCATCGATGGCGGACGCGGCGCGGAAGCGGCAGGCCGCCGGGCCTTGGCCGGCTGGGGCGGCTGGGGGGGCGTCATTCGAGATGTAAGCCACTTGAACATGCGAGTTCCTACTCCGTGCCGGGTGGAATCAGCTTGGTGAGCTTCATCCCCAAGCCTTTCTTCTTGCTGGCCTGCTTACTGGCCAGATACCGATCCGCGGCGATCTGGTCGGGCAGCGAGTGCTGCTCCATCTCGGCCGAGTCGCCTTTGGCCCGCTTGGGACCGGCGGCGTTCTCGCGGATGTTGTCTTCCAACTCGTCAGCCATGACCGTCACTGCCTCTTTAGTTAGCGCACAGACAAAACGTCTCCCGGAGCTGCCGGCGCGCCGCGCCGATACGCTGCGATACACGCGAAGCCGTTAGCCCGAGGTCGCGGGCGATGTCTTCTTGGCTGCGCCCTTCCAGGTAGTGTTCGCTCAGGAGCTCCCGCGACCGCCCATCGATTTGTCGCAGCAACTGCTGAATGGTGTCCCGGCGTTCCATCGCCGCGCCCACCGGTTCCTCGTCGCCGGCCAGCAGGTCGGCCAGGCTGGTGGTCCGTCCGTCAGCGCTTGAGAACAGGGCGTCGAGTGAGAACACCGCTGGAGGCGAATCGCCCCGACGGCAACCTTGCCGATCCCGCAGCCCGTCGAGCATCGCACCATGGATGCGCTTGGCGGCATAGGTGGTGAACGCCACCCCTCGCGTGGGGTCGAAGCTGCGGGCCGCCAATACCAGTCCGAGCAGTGCATCGGATTCCAAGGCATCGAAGTCCGCATACGCCGGTAGCGTCCGGCTCAATCGCCGCGCCACGACTCGGGCGAAGGCGACATGCTGTTGGGCGAGAGAAGCAGGGTTGTGAGAGGCGTTCATGATCACGCCCCAAGCATCGAAGGTGGCGCGGTGGCGCATGAGACAATCCGCCTTTCTGGCAAAGATCATGTCTACCGGTAGAACCTGAAGGTCAGCCCAGGACGGTTTCCGAGGTGGTGACGCGCCGAC
>JBBQLF010000445.1:0-4665 GCA_038327695.1 Bryobacterales bacterium | reverse complement strand
CTCCACGCTCGCGTCCGCCACGGCCGGCTCCACGCTCGCGTCCGCCACGGCCGGCTCCACGCTCGCGTCCGCCACGGCCGGCTCCACGCTCACGCGATACCGCCCCGGCGCGGCGATGAAATGCCATTGCAGCTTGTACACGCTCGGCTTCTCATAATACCCGCGCCCATTGTAGTTGTAGAACTTATCGGCTTGCTGCGCGCTCAACGTGACCGCGCCGCCGGCGCCCGGCGCCACTGCCGGCGGTGTCACGTCCAGCCGGCCCTCATACTCGGCCACAATCACGGTCACCGGCGGAGTCTGCACCCCCGTCGCATCCATCCGGATTTCGCCGCCCCGCATCTCCAGCGGCCGCCGCGCCGCATCGGCCAGAAGGTAGCCTCGCTGGAGCTTGGTCTGCAGGCCAGGCAGCTTCAGCCACCCGCCGGCCGGCCGCTCCCGCACGAAGAGAAACAGCTTGCCCGGCTTCACCGTCGCGTGCCCAAACTCCAGTTGCCGGAACGGCTGCGCCTGCGCGCCATAAATCGCCTCGCCATTCACTTGAAGCCACGCGCCCATTCCCTTCAGCACATCGGCTTCAAACTCGACAATGGAGCCGTCGCCGCGCGGCCCGATGTTCAACAGGTAGTTGCCGCCCCGGCTCACCACCTTCACCAGATTCAGAATGTGCTCGGCCGTCTTGCCAGCCAAGTCCTCCCGCTTCTGCCAGGACCGGTAGCCCCACGTCTCGGGATAGACCGGCGCGGGCGTTTGCCAAGGCTCGTCAATCACGTATTCCGGCACGCGGTTGTCGCCCATCACCGTGAAGTCGCCCTGATGGTTGAACAACCGCCCGCTCACCAGACACTCCGGCTGGGCCGCGTGAACGGCGCCGGCGAACCGCTTGCTCTGCGCCGGCGTGGGCTCGCCCATATCAAACCAGATCTCCGTCAGCGGGCCGTAGCCCGTCATCAGCTCACGGATCTGGCCTACGTTGAAGTCCTCATGCGCCTTCGGGATTGGGTTGTTGTTCCGGCCCAGATCCGGCGGCGTGGCGCCCGGATAATTCCAGTCGATCATCGAGTAGTAGACGCCGAACTTCAGCCCTTCGCGCCGGCACGCCTCGGCCAGTTCCTTCACTACGTCCCGCCGGTACGGCGTCGCCTCCACAACGTTGTACGGCGTCAGCCTGGTATGAAACATATTGAAGCCGTCGTGATGTTTCGTCGTCAGCACCACGAACTTCATCCCGGCTTGTTTGGCCAACCGCGCTACCGCCGCCGGATCCCACTTTCCCGGATTGAACTGCGCCGCCAACTTCGAGTATTCCTCTTTCGGAATTCGCGCCTCGCCCTGGATCTGCTCGCTGTATCCAGTGCGCACGCTCTCCCCGTTCCACACCCCGCCGGCCATCGAATAGAGGCCCCAGTGAATGAACAGACCGAACTTGCGGGCCTGCCACTCCTCCACGGTTTTCCTTGACGGCTGCGCGTGCGCGCACAGCAGAACGACACAAATACCGGATAGCAGGCGCATGGGGTCTACGGCTTCTTCTGTTGCAGTTGTTTGATCTTCCTGTGCGCCCGATCCACCCACGCCGTTGGCATGCACGCCAGCAGCACCAGGACAATGCCAAGCGTCATGATGCCGATCATGAGCGGCACCGGCAGCGGACCAAAAAACTCTTGCACCCTCCCAGATTGTCACAATTGGCGGGGCGGCAACAGTGAGACGATGGAAGGGTGAACTCTCCCACCGCGCCACCAAAGGGGGCGCTCGGCGTCATCTTTCTGATCGTATTCCTGGACCTCATGGGCGCCGGCATTCTGGTGCCCGTCATCCCGTACGTCGTCCAGCCGTACAGGACCGATGCGCTCACTGTAGGCCTGCTGGCATTGGCATTTTCGGCGGCGCAGTTCGCCGCCAGCCCGTTTCTCGGCGTGTGGTCGGACCGCGTGGGCAGGCGGCCGGTGCTGCTGCTCAGCCTCCTGGGCACGGCCCTCGGGTACTTCCTGTTCGGTTGGGCCGGCTCGCTGGAAATGCTCTTCCTGGCGCGGTTGCTGGCCGGCTTCGCCGGTGGCTCCATCTCCACGGCGCAAGCCTATATCGCCGATGTCTCGGCGCCGGCCGACCGCGCGAAAAACTTCGGCCTGATCGGCGCGGCCTTTGGCCTGGGCTTCATCCTGGGACCGGCCATGGGCGGCGCGCTCAGCAAGATCAGCCTTCATGCGCCTGCCTTCGCGGCCGGCGGCCTGTCTTTAGTAACGCTGGCGGTGGCCAGCGTGCTGCTCAAGGAATCACTCCACGTCGGCGTGCGCCAGACGGCTTTGATGGGCTGGCGGGACGTCAATCCATTCGTGCAGATCCGCTCAGCCATGGGCAAGCCGGCGTTTCGCGGTTTGATGTTCGCGGTCTTCGCCATGAACTTCGGGATGGCCGGATTACAGACCAACTTCGCGGTTTTCACCCATGTGCGCTTCGGCTTGGATGCGGCCCACAACGCCATTCTGTTCTCGTTCCTCGGTCTGATGGCCGCGTTGACACAGGGTGTTCTCCTGAGAAAACTCGTCCCGCGGATGGGCGAAGCCCGCCTCACCATCTACGGCTGCGTCGCATTCGGGCTGGGTTTCATCGTGATCGCCATCTCGAGCGCGCTCTGGATGCTGTACGCCGCGGTGGGCCTCACCGCGCTGGGATTCGGGCTGGCCGGACCGGCGCTCTCCGGAATGATTTCCCGGCGGGCCATGGCCCAGGAGCAGGGCGTCTTGCTGGGCACGGCGCAATCGGTTTCCAGCCTCACCCGCGTAATCGGCCCGGTATTTGCCGGACTGCTGTTCGACAAGCTGGGGCCCGCCGCGCCCTATTGGGCCGGCCTCGGCTGGACGATTCTGGCACTGTGGTGGTCCATCCAGGCAACGTCCCGATCAGACTGATTCGTTCGGCTTGGGCCGCTTGCCCGGCAGGCCCACCGGGTTCTCCTGGACGCGCTCACCGTGCTCGCCGGGCATGCCCACGGCAAGCTTGATGCTCTTTTCCCCGAACTTGTCGCGGATCTTGTCGACGGCGGCGGTCGCCTTCCGGGCGCGCTCATTCTTGTCTGCGTCCAACAGGCTGAGTTGCCCTTCCGTCAGCTCGAAGCCGGAAACGCCCATGCCGATCAGACGCACTCTGGCGCCGCATTTCCAGGCGTGCCGGAACAGGACGCGGGACTCGGCAATCAGATCGTGGTCCAGTTGCGTGGCGGTAGAGAGCGAGTGCGAACGGGTGAGCGTCGTGAAATCCGAGTAGCGCAGGCGGAGATGGATGGTGCGGGCGTGGAAGTGGTGATCGCGCAGGCGGCGGGCCACCTTCTCGGCCAGGTGCGCCAGCGTGGACTCGATGAAGCCGGCGTCGGCGGTGTCCTCGTTGAACGTGTGTTCGTGGCTGATGGACTTCGGCTCTTCCCCTTCGCCAATCTCGCCATCGAACCACGCGCCGGCGTCGGCGCCGCGCGCTTTGCCGGCCAAGGCAAGCCCCCACTGGCCGAAGCGGCGGAATAGGAAGTTCTCTTCCAGACGGGCAAGGTCGCCCACTTTGCGGATGCCGATCTCGTTCAGTTTCCGCTCCGCCACCTGGCCGACGCCCGGGATGCGGCGCACGTCGAGCGGTGCCAGGAAAGCGGCTTCGAGCCCAGGTTGCACGAACAGGATGCCGTTGGGCTTGGCTTGATCCGAGGCGACCTTGGCCACCATCCGCGACACCGAGATGCCCACAGAGCAGTTCAGGCCCGTGTCCCGCTTCATCCGTTCATGCAGCAGATGGGCCGCCCGCAGCGGTGGGCCGAACAGGCGCTCCGTGCCGCTAAGGTCCAGGTAGGCTTCGTCCACCGAGGCCATCTCCACCTTCGGCGAGAAGTGCGTGAGAACACCGTGGACCCGGTGCGAGTAGTCGCGGTAACGCTCCGGATGGCCGTCGAGAAAGATGGCGTGAGGGCAAAGCTGGGCAGCGGTGCGCAGAGGCAGCGCCGAGTGGACGCCGAACTTGCGGGCCTCGTAAGAGGCGGCCGAGACCACGCCGCGCTGATTCGCCTGGCCGCCGACCACCACGGCCTTGCCCCGCAGCGACGGATCAAACAACTCCTCCACCGAGACGAAGAAGGCGTCCATGTCGACGTGAAAAATGGTGCGCACCGGTGAGCCTGCCGACTATGATAGCCTCTGGCACATTGCCCGCCTGCGTCGCCAGGCAATCCACGCTCAATACATAAAGCAGCACACTGATAGCCTCTGGCGCATTGCCCGCCTGCGTCGTCAGGGAATCCACGCTCAATACATAAAGCAGCACACTTATAGCCTCTGGCACATTGCCCGCCACCTGCGTCGCCAGGGAATCCACGCTCGATACATAAAACAGCACACTGATAGCCTCTGGCGCATGGCCCGCCTGCGTCGCCAGGGAATCCACGCTCAATACATAAAGCAGCGCACTGATAGCCTCTGGCGCATTGCCCGCCTGCGTCGCCAGGCAATCCACGCTCAATACATGAAGCAGCCCACTGATAGCCTCTGGCACATTGCCCGCCTGCGTCGTCAGGGAATCCACGCTCAATACATGAAGCAGCGCACTGATAGCCTCTGGCGCATTGCCCGCCACCCGTGTCGCCAGGCAATCCACGATCAATACATGAAGCAGCGCACTGATATCATC
>JBBQLF010000444.1:0-4671 GCA_038327695.1 Bryobacterales bacterium | reverse complement strand
GCAGGGCCGGGTCCATGCATGCAGGCTGGATGGGGTTTAGAACGTCCACGCCGATCTCAATCAGCTCCGGGATGATCGGGTCGATCTTGCCGTCAGAGTGGTAGGCGAATTTCAGGTCCGGGTTGATTGCCTTGAGCGTGGCGATGAACTCCGCCATCCTGGGCTTGAAGTAGCGGCGCCAGGTCTTCGGCGCAATCATCATTCCGTGTTGGGCGCCCACGTCGTCACCGGTCCAGATCATATCGACGCCCATCTCAACCAGCCGTTTGGCGGCGGCGAGGTGGTATTGAAACGGGATATCGAGGATGCGTTCGGCCAGGGTTGAGTCTTCGACCAGATCGATCAGCATCTGCTCCAGGCCACGCAGGGCCCAGGCCGTTTCGAAGATGGTGGTGACGGTCACGCCGACAATCCAGTACTCGTCTTTGTACCTCTGAATCATGCTCTCGGCGCCGGCGTAGAGCTCCGGGCGATAGGGGTTCGGTGGCTGGTAGGAATCCAATGCCGCGGCGCAGGCCAGGGGATGGCTCACCATTTCGGTGTAATTGCCCGTGCCGAAGCGGGTCTCATAGCGTTGATTCCGCCAACCGATGCCCCATTCGTCGGTGTAGGATTCACCGCCCGCGGCATAGGTCTCGTTGGCGTAGTAGGAGTTGGCCCATCCGACGGAGGTGAGCAGCATGTCTTCGCCAATGGCGCGTTCCAGCGCGTACGCATTGCCGCCGCCGTGGGGATTGTGGACGGCCCTGCCCGTCTGGCGCATGTCCGCTCTCAGCCGGGTGGCGAACTCGGGCGTGAAGCTGATCTGCATGGGGCAGCGGTCCGTCTTCTCCCGGTTCAGGGCCTTGATTACCCGTTCACGGTGTGTCATTTTGGAGCCTCCCAACCTGATTACAGTGCGTTGGCCGCGGCGAGTGTGATCACGGCGGCCAGGATCAATAGAAGTCCATTTCTCAGCAGGCCCAGGGCGGACGCCGGCGCATGCCGCCACTCACCCTTCCATAGGCCCGCCAGGCTACCGACGCCGATGGCGACGGAGATAAAGACAGGCCAACCGATGACGGCGCCCCAGGAGCCGAACAGAGGCGCACTGATGCCGTACAGGTAGAAACTGCCGATCCACATCAAGGCAGTCAAGGCAGCCAGAGCCAGATTGCGGGTAGCGCCCGGGCCGAACAGCGCCCGCAGGTTCCGCCGGCGAACCATCATCGCCAGGCAATAGGCTACATTGACGATGGCCCCGAATGTGAAGAACAGCGCCCAAACGGCGTTGCCGGCCAATGCTTCCGGAGCCCCCGCGTTTTTCGCCGCCACCACGATGTGCACGGCATAGGCCATGCCCACGTTCGGCAAGCCGGACAGGACGCCACTGGCCACAGCGATCATCAGCCCCGCGGTGAAGGCTTTCTGGCCGGCCGGCTTCGCGTTGCGTTGGTGCTCTTTCCGCGAACCCGCCACCGAGCACACCACGATGCCGGCGAGCGCAATGGCCGTACCCGCGATTGCCGTCGTAACCTTCGCCGCGCTCGCATCCCGCTGGACCAGGAACATCAACGGGATGAGCGCACCCAACGCCGCATTCAGCCCCATTATGATGGGGTAGCCCAAGGCCAAGCCCAGCTTGTCCACGCCCAGACCGAACAGGACGGCCCCCACGCCCCAGGCGGCACCGAACAGCGCCACGATCAGCAGTTCCCCCGTCGGGACGGAGCGGTAGACCGGGATCAAGTTCGGCAAGAGTGCGATGGCGAGTGCCCAGTTGAACAGAAGCATCGCGAAGACGGAAAAGGCCGTCCAGCCGTGTTCCCACTGCCAGTTGCGCGCCGAGGCCATGGGTAACAGAAACGTCCCCTGCAGCACGGCAGCCATCAACGCCAGGGCCAGTCCAGCAGCCAGATCCATGGTCATCGCTTCGTCACTCGATCCAGAGCACTTCGTAGGCAGTCAGCCGGGTGGCGGCGGCGAGTTTGCGGCCCGTCAGGCGGTCCGTGGCCGGCCGGGAGAGGCGCACATCCGCGGGCGCCGAACTCGTGTTGACCACGAACAGGCTGCCATCGGTCCGCGGCACCGCCTGTACACCTCGCGGGGCAGGGGCCGCCAGCAGGCCGCCGGCGACGGGCATGAGTGAGCGGAACAACTGCGTCAGCGAGTCATCTCCCGGCCAGAATGCCAGCTTGATGGCGCTGCCCTTGCCATGGCGCCGGCGCACGGCGGCGGGCTGGCCGTTGAGCACCGGCTCACTGCTCTGGAAGCGGCCGAAGACCTCGGCGCCGGGCTGAACCCGGAGGTACTCGCAGTAGCCGTCGATACCCACGGGCGTGATGCCGTCGAGCCACGCGACCTTCTGATCCTGGCGGCCAGCATCGGCCGATGTACCCATGCGGCGGGCGGTGGGTGCCACCACGCCGGTGAGGTCCGCGAGGTTGGCGCCGAAGCCGTCGCCGCGGAAGACCCCATCGTTGCTCATGTAAGCCGTGAAGGGCGAAACGACGACGTGCCCGCCTTTGGCTGCATAGGCCTTCAGCGCCGCCGGCAGGGCCGGATGATCCAGAGCGGTGTTGGCTGCCAACACGACTACCTGGTAGGGGTCGAGCTTGCCGGGCTGGACGGCGTCAGGGATGTTCATGCTGTCCACGCCGATGCCGAGCCTGTGGAAAGCGTCAAAAGTTTCGGGGATCACGCGCGGGCTGGATGGGGTGTGCTTGTAGACGTCGAGGGCGGAGCGCTGGTCGAAGTCGGTCAGGACGACGGCGCCGGCTTTGACAGGATGCTCCAACAGGCGCGTGCTCCACTTTTGGAACACGGCGCCGACTTCCACCAGCCAGGCGAAATCGGGCTCGGGCTCGCCGGTCCAATCCAGAATCCCGCCCCAGTGCGGCCAATGGCCGCCCCGCCAGCGGTTCCCGGACCAGAACATCAACCCGAAGGAGCCGAATGCAGCGGGCTGCAACATCCACATCCTGAACTGGGCTTGCGTTGGGAAAGCATCGTGCTGCACGGTGTCTCCGGCGACCCCGACACGGGTCTCAGTAGTCATGAACTTGTTCAACCCGTGCGCCGAGCGGTGCATATCGAGATGCCAGGCGAGCGTTTCCCAAAACTCGGGACGATCAGCGGAGGGCTGATAGAAGTTCAGGCCGGCGACGTCGAGTGAGCGGCGCGCCTGTGGATCATCGGCGAGCGCGGTGAAGTAGGTGTTCCAGTCCGTGGTGATCCAGTGCTTGACGCCGGCGCCGCGTAAGGCGCGGGTCTGCTCGGCGAAGAGGTCCAGGATGGTGTCGCGGCGGAATCGGAGATTGGCGAGACGCAGGGCCGGGAGACTCCCGTCTACCTGGCGGCCGGGCAGTGGCACCTTTTCGAGCGAGGTGACCTCCATGCCCCAGCTTGTGAGCAGGAGGCGTTTGTTGAATTCATCTGCCGTGCTGTACGTCTTTGTGAGCCAGGCTTTCCACGCCCGTTGGCAGGCCGGGTTGTAGCAGACCCGGTTCAGTTTGTGCTCAATTTCGTTGTCGAGTTGCCAGCCGATGACGGCCGGATGGTCCTTGAAGGCGCGGCCGAGCGCCGAGATGTACCGCGCGACCGCGGCGCGATAGGCCGGGTGGTTGAGGCACATCGCGTGGCGGCTGTGCGGATGGGTGGGGACACCCGGTTCCAGTTGCATCAGGATGTCCGGATTCTGCTCGTAGAGCCACTGCGGAATGATGTAGCTGGACGTACCCAGAATTGCCTGGATGCCGCGACGGTGCACATCGTCCAGGAAGTCCTTCAGCCATCCGAAGTTGTACTTGCCGGGGGCGGTCTCCAGATTGCCCCACGACGACTCGCTCACGCGCACCACTGTAATGTGAGCCTTCTGGAACTCGTCGAGCATGCGGTTCCACTCCGGTCGAGTCTGTAACTCCGGGTAAACGCTGGCGCCGTAGAGGAACCGATCGATCTTAACGACCGGCTCGGCGGCAAACAGCGGCAAAGACGAGGCAACGATCAGGGTGGCCAATAGCTTGCAATACATGTACGCCTCCAACACTCACTGGACTTTGCCCGCGGCCCAAACGACCGCGTTATGAATCAGCTTCCGGTAGCCCGGGTGGCGCATCGTGCTCTCGCCATGCCCGAGTTGGATGTAGACCACGCGCGAGACCGGATGCGGCCCCAGGTAGACGACCGGTTTGTCGTTGAGCGGATGGTCCACCTCCATCAGGGGCTTGATGCCGCCGGCGTGCCACATGCCCAGGTAGGCTTCATCCACCACCGGCAGTTGCCCCAGACCGCGAATCACCGGGTGGTTGGCCATGCCCTTGACTGGCTTGGCCACCATCTCGACATCGTCCTTGTAGCTCGACTTTGGGTGTGAGCCGGCCGCGTTGACGAAATACTTTCCGCCAATGACCTCTTCGTACCACCACGGCCACGACGTGTAGTCGACAATGGCGTGATGCGTGGAAATGACTCCCTTGCCCGCTTCCACGAAGGCGCGCAGGTTGACCTTCTCCGTCTCGCCGATTGTTTCGCCCATGTCGTACAGCAGTACGGCATCGAAGCGGTCCTTCATGGCAGGGGTGAACGCGGCTGCTTGCGAGGCGGCGTGGGTCCAGACGATATCATCGTAGCCCTCAAACAGGGTGTAAAACGCGGGTGAATAGCTGTGGCCGCCAGTGACTACCAGCAGAC
>JBBQLF010000443.1:0-4675 GCA_038327695.1 Bryobacterales bacterium | reverse complement strand
GGTGATCAACGGCGCCGCACTCAAGACGGCATTGGGCACGGAAGGCGAGGCCTGGCACTGGCAGGATACCGGGACGATTCAGAGCCCTGGCAAGCAACTGAATCTCGCATTGCACGATCTCACCGGATTCGATGGCCGCTGCGATGCAATCCTGTTCTCATCCGATCTGAAATGGACTCCTCCGGATGGCGATGCTCTCGCGGCGTTGCGCCGGGAACTTCTCGGCGTACCGGCGCGCCCGGAAGAGGCCGGCGTCTTCGATTTAGTGGTCGTGGGCGGTGGCATGGCCGGCACTAGCGCCGCTGTGGCGGCAGCCCGGCTTGGACTGAAGGTCGCTTTCGTCCACGACCGGCCGGTGCTTGGCGGCAACAGCAGTTCGGAGATCCGCGTCTACCCCGGTGGGCGCACCATGCTGGGCTTGTATCCAGCGTTGGGCGCCGTGGAGCACGAGCTCGATCCGGGCAGCACCCCCGGCATCGACAAGAGCGACGAGAGCCGCAACGCGCGCGACGCCCGCTTCTACGCGGACGAGAAGAAGCTCTACGTCGTGGAGTCCGAAAAGAACATCCGCCTCTTCCTGAACGCACACGCCATCCGCGTGGAGAAGCGTGACAATCACATCACCGCCATCATCGCGCGCGACATACGCACCAGCAGGGACCTTCGAATCGCCGCGCCGCTGTTCGCCGATTGCACCGGCGACGGCACCATCGGATTCCTGGCCGGGGCGGACTACCGCGTGGGCCGCGAAGGCAAAGCCGAGACCGGCGAAGAACTCGCTCCCGAAGCCGGCGGCAAGATGGTGATGGGCTCCTCCTTCATGTGGTACGCCGATGACTCGCAGGCGCCCGTCGCCTTCCCCGAGGTGCCCTCGGCCCTGGAGTTCAACGGCCGGACTGCGCAGTATACGGTGAAGGGCGATTGGGATTGGGAAGCCGGGATGAACCAGGACCAGATTGAAGAGGCTGAGGCGATTCGCGACCATGCCTACCGTGCCATTTACGGCAACTGGCCGTTTCTCAAGAACCACTCTCAGAACCGTCAGCAATACGAGAAGTTCAGACTCTCCTGGGTGGCCTACGTGGCGGGCAAGCGGGAGTCGCGCCGGCTGCTGGGCGACGTGATCCTCAAACAGCAGGACTTGCAGAACCGCACCGAGTTTCCAGACGGCTCCGCGATGACGGCTTGGGGCATCGACCTGCACTACCCCAAGCCTGAGAACTCGAAGGATTTTCCCAGCGGCGCGTTCCGCTCCGTCTACACATCCAACAAGCAAGACCCCTACCCGATTCCGTATCGCTGCTTCTATTCGCGCAACATCGACAACCTCTACATGGCCGGCCGCAACGTCAGCGTGACGCACGTGATCCTGGGCACCGTTCGCGTGCAGCGGACCACAGCCATGATGGGCGAGGTGGTCGGCATGGCTGCTTCGGTCGTGCGGAAATTCCGGCCATCCCCGCGAGGCATTTACGAGAATCATCTGACGGACCTTCAGGCACTCCTGCGGAAAGGCGTCGGCAAGCTGGACACGGTTTCACTGGCAGCGCAACTGCCAATGGGATTCTCGACCACCGGCGACTGGCGCCGCGTCGAAGGCGGCGTGCGCTCCAGCACCACTGGAGCCGTTGCCAACTGGAAACCGAACATTGCCTCCAGAGCGCCCATCCGCATCTGGCTCCATGTCGCAGCACTCCCGGAAGGCGACCGCGCCGCAACCATCGAGATCCTCCACAACGGCTTCCAGGCCGTACGCCGCGTGAACCTGGCGGAGGGTGAGCCCCGCTGGATGGACCTGGGCATCTTCCAGTTCTCGGGCAATCCTATTGATTGCGTCCGCCTGGTTCAGCATACGCCGGGGGCTTCGCTCCAAGCCGGGCAGGTAAGATTCGAGGTTCTGTGCGCTGACGGAATGACCGTCCGAAGCACCGTACTGGTGGAACCGAAGTGAAAGGAATAGCATGATCCTCGCGCAGCCTGAAACAGCACGCAAGCCACTGGAGGTGGCCCTGGAGACGGACCTCGTCGTCGTAGGCGGCGGCCTGGCTGGAACGTGTACCGCCATCACCGCAGCGCGTGCGGGCATCCACGTGGTGCTGGTGCAGGACCGTCCGGTGCTCGGCGGCAACGCCTCTAGTGAAGTGCGCCTCTGGATCCTTGGCGCCACTTCGCACATGGGCAACAACAACCGCTGGGCTCGCGAAGGCGGCGTCATCGACGAGATTCTCGTCGAAAACATGCACCGCAACCCCGAGGGGAATCCGCTCATCCTCGACACGATCGTGCTGGAGAAGGTGGTCTCCGAGCCCAACATCACTCTGCTGCTCAATACCGCAGTGCACGACCTGGAGAAGTCGGACCCTGACACGATCTCCGTCCTGCGCGCGTTCTGCAGCCAGAACAGCACGTCCTATGTCCTGAGGGCTCCGCTTTTCTGCGATGCGTCCGGCGACGGCATTGCCGGCTTTCTGGCAGGCGCGGCATTTCGCATGGGCGCCGAGAGCCGGGACGAGTTCGGCGAGGGCTTCGCTCCGGACGTGGCGTACGGTGAACTGCTCGGACACTCAATGTACTTCTACTCGAAGGACACGGGGAAGCCGGTGACGTACGTGCCGCCCTCTTTCGCACTGAAGGACATTACGGTGATCCCGCGTTATCGCGACATCCAGGCGAAGGACTCCGGTTGCCGCTTCTGGTGGTTCGAGTATGGCGGCCGCCTCGATACGGTCCACGACACAGAGAAGATCAAGTGGGAACTGTGGCGCGTCATCTATGGCGCCTGGGACTACATCAAGAACTCCGGACGCTTTCCGGAGGCGGAGACGATGACCCTGGAATGGGTGGGGACGATTCCCGGCAAGCGGGAGAGCCGCCGCTTCGAAGGAGACTACATCCTCACGCAGCGCGATGTAGTGGAACAGCGTCAACATCCGGATGCCGTCTCGTTCGGCGGCTGGGCGATGGATCTCCATCCGGCCGATGGCCTCTACAGCGAACTGTCGCCGTGCACGCAGTGGCACTCGAAAGGGGTCTATCAGATCCCTTACCGGACCATGTACAGCCGGAACATTGCGAATCTGTTCCTGACGGGCCGGCTGATCAGCGTATCGCACGTCGCGTTCGGCTCAACGCGCGTCATGGCGACCTGCGCCCACAACGGCCAGGCCGCCGGCATGGCCGCGGCACTCTGCCGCAAGCATGGATGTACACCGCGTCAGGTCAACATCGCCGAGTTGCAGACCGAACTGCTCAAGACCGGGCAGCATATTCCAGGCGCACAGCTTGTTGATCCTGAGGACCTTGCCCAGGCTGCGACTGTTCGCACTTCCAGTTGCCTGGAGTTGGGTGAGCTGAAACCCAATGGCGAACTACAGGCCCTGGATGCATCGCGCGCCATGCTGCTGCCTTCGCCTGCCGGTCAGCCGCCGGCCGTCATCATCCTGGTGGATGTCGCCCGCCCCACCACTCTGCACGTGGAGGTGCGGGAGAGCGCCCGCGCTGAGAACTACACGCCCGAACAGATCATCCACCGGGAAGAGATCCCGCTTTCGGCTGGACGGGCGCAGGTGGTTCGAATCGCGCCCCAAGTTCGCATCGCCTCCCCGCGGTACCTCGCCTACTGTCTGATGCAGAACACGAAAGTCTCTGTCCACCTCAGCGACGTTCGAGTGACCGGTGTGCTGAGCCTGTCGCAATCCATGAACAGGGCCGTGGCCAAGGGCGCCCGGCAGGAACCACCGGCCGGCAGCGGCATCGACTCGTTTGAATTCTGGCTGCCGTCGCGGCGGCCCGGCGGAAAGAACTTCGCGCTCAGTGTGGAGCCGCCTCTTCAACTGTTCTGTGGACGGAATGTCATCAACGGCATGGACCGTCCCACGTTTCAACCCAACGCCTGGGTCGCGGCTTTGGACGACAACAATCCGCGCCTGACGCTCACCTGGCCCGAGCCACGGACCATTGGCCGTGTCGATCTGTCGTTTGACACGGATTTCGATCACCCCATGGAGTCCGTGCTGATGGGGCACCCCGAGCGCGAGATGCCGTTCTGCGTAAAGCGCTTTCGTGTTCTGGATGATGCAAAAAACGTGCTTTTTGAGGCCAAAAACAACCATAAAAGCCGCATTTCGGTGCAGTTTTTGACCGTTTTGCGCACTTCCGCGCTGCACATCGACGTTTTGGAGACGCACGGCGCGCCGGCCGCAATTCTGGCCGTGAGGTGCTACACGGAATGAGTCTCACGGCGTTCGGGCCCATCACCAGGCGAGGCTGGCTGGCGACAGCCGCAGCGCTCGGAGTGCGCGAACTCGACTTCGCGCAGTTGATCCCCGAGCGGATTCCGCGCACCGCCGCCTTCCGCGATCCGGCTTCGCATTTGTGGGATCCGGCAATGGCGCGAACCGGCGACGGCGTGTGTCATTTGCTGTATTCGCGATGGCCTGTCTCTCTGGGGTTTGACGCCTGGGCGACGCACGCCCAGATCGCCTGGGCCACCGCCGATGCGCCCCACGGCCCGTACCGCTTTCAGAAGACCGTGGTCTCATCCAGAGGCGCTCAATACTGGGATGGGCATTCCGTGTACAACACCTGCCTGCTGGCCCACGGCGGCAAGTTCTACCTCTACTACACGGGCAACCGCGGGCCGGCTGATTGGAGCAGAAGCCATTCGCCTTCCATG
>JBBQLF010000442.1:0-4681 GCA_038327695.1 Bryobacterales bacterium | reverse complement strand
GAGATCTTTATCGAGTCCAAGAACATGGCGGCTCACAGTTTCGTCGTGGACAGGAGCAAGCAGGGGATCAAGGTGCCGCTGCCGCTCACTACCATCGACAGGATCGTCGACGAGTTGAAGCTGGGGCGCGTGGACTTCGTGAAGATGGACATCGAAGGAGCCGAAAGGCGGGCTCTGGATGGAGCGCGCAAAACGCTCGCCCGGCACCACCCCCGGATGGCCCTCTGCGTGTACCATTTGCCTGACGATCCGGCGGTGATTCCTGTCCGGGTTGCCGCGGCCTGGCCGGGCTATTCCCGGAGTTGCGGCCCCTGCATCCCGTCTCGCGGCAGAATGCTGCCCGAAGTCTACTTCTTCAAGTAGTCATCGCTTCGTGGACCTTCAGCGTATCGGCATACTGCGTGAATTGGTAGGCCTGTCCGTTCCGCATTTTCCAGACGTGAGCGAAGTGAGCCCGGAAGGCCTTTCCGGTGGCTTTGCAGGTGCCGCTGTAGAGACCCAGCGCCACCACCGTGTCCCCGGCATCGATGAACTCGCCGGGTACCGCGGCAAAGCCATCCCACTCCGTGGCTAAGCGCAGAAATACTCCGTTCAGTACCGCCGTGGGTCCGTGATAGGTGCCCCCGTAGGGAAATCCCTCGGCCTCCGTCCAGGCGATATCGGCGGACAGCGTGCCTAGTACCGCCGGTACGTCCCCTGCCGCAAAAGCAGCATACAGACCTTGCACGCGGGCCAACGCTTCACTTCCCATGAGTGCCCCTTCCTTATCTTTACTCCAGCGTCCAATCAGGCCGCCAGAGTGTCGATGATAGCACGGCTCCGGAGGGGGACGGAATACGCAGTACGAGGACCCGCAAAAGAGGGGGGTAAGAGCTATCGCAATTGAGGGCAGTGGGTGTTATTCTCTTAAGAACCGGCCATCTGATTGGTTGGTTTGGAGGATTCTGAAAATGGATAGACGCAGATTTGTGAAGGTTGCCGGCGCCGCGGGCGCAGGATTTCTAATGGGGAAGCGGGCGATGGCTGCGCCGGCACTACTGCCGGCCGCCGCCGTCCCCCAGTTCGTCAATCCGTTGCCGCGAGCCTCGCGGGTGAGCGCGACGAGCGGCGGGAGTTTCGTGGTGCAGGCCGGTGAGTCCAGGCAGAATCTGCTTGGGATCAAGACCGGCCCGCTGAAGAACAAGACATCCAAAGTCTGGGGGTACGGACTGGCCGGGCGAACGCCAACCTATCCTGGGCCCACTTTTGTTGCCACCAAAAACGTGCCCCTCAATATCGAGTGGCAGAATAAGCTCACGGGCGGCCACTTCCTGCCCGTCGATCCGACCCTGCACTGGGCGCTCACCCATATGCCGGGCATGTGGAACCAAACCACGATGAAGCCCGTTCCCATCGTCACCCACCTTCACGGCGGCCATACCGAGGCTGCCAGCGACGGGGGGCCGGAACAGTGGTTCACGCCGGACTTCGGCATGACCGGGCCGGCCTTCGTCAAGAAGACCTACCGCTACGACAATGATCAGGAGTCAGCGACGCTCTGGTACCACGATCATGCGCTGGGTCTCACCAGGTTGAACGTTTACGCCGGCCTGGCCGGGTTCTATCTGTTGCGAGACGCCAACGAACTTAACCTCATCGCCAAGGGGGCACTGCCGACCGGCACGCGGGAGATTGAGCTTGTGATCCAGGACCGGCAGTTCACAGCCACGGGTGAGCTGTACTTTCCGGCGGATCCGGACCCGACCACAAGCGCCACATACCCCAGCGCGCTCCCCGAATTCTTCGGCGACATCATCCTGGTGAACGGCGCGGCGTGGCCGAAGCTGGACGTGGACAAGGGCAAATACCGGCTGCGCCTGCTGAACGGATCGGATTCGCGGTTTTACCGGTTGCGGCTAGTCAGGTCCGGGGGCGGCCCGCTGGCATTTCAGCAGATTGGCACCGATGACGGGTTCCTGGCCCGTCCGGTCACGCTGGGCGAACTTGTGATTGGGCCGGGCGAACGCGCCGATCTCGTTGTCGATTTCAAGGGACTGGCCACCGGGGAAACGGTCACGCTGAAGAACGACGCTGCGACACCGTATCCGTTTGGAACTGCGGTGGTGCCCGGCAGCGGACCCGACGTGATCATGCGATTCGATGTCGGTGCGGCGACAGTAGTCAACGATGCCAGCCTGTTGGCGGAGTTGCGCAAAGCCCCGTTTGTGGTGCCCGGCATTTCGCCTCCCGTGCGGAAACTGCTGCTGTTTGAGGGGCGCGATACGTATGGACGGATCCAGCCGATGCTGGGTGTCGTCAATGGTTCGACGGGAATGCACAAGATGTGGGATGACCCCATCACGGAAGTGCCTGCGTACGGGGCGACGGAGATCTGGGAGTTCTACAACACCACCGTGGACGCCCACCCGATTCACTTGCACGCGGTGTCGTTTGAGGTGAAGTACCGGCAGAAAATCAACTTCACTCTGCCCGCAACCAACCCCAACGGGCAGGTGACGGGCATCGCCGTGGCCGGTGCGGCGATCCCGCCCGACCCGAACGAAATGGGGCCGAAAGACACGGTGCGGGTTATGCCCGGCGAACTCACGCGGGTCCAGGCGAGATTCGACCGGCCCGGTCTGTACGTGTGGCACTGCCACATCCTCTCCCACGAGGATCACGAGATGATGCGGCCGCAACTGGTGGTCTCCAATCCATCGGTGCCGCTGGGCGAGGCCATGGGGTATGGCTTCCTGGGTCTGCTGTACTGCCAGTGCCACCTCAATGGGCCCGGCGCGGGTGTGGACGGAGACACCGGGGTCTGCAGTGGCGCGGAGATCCATCTTGACAATGGCTCGCTGACGGGTACCCTGTATCAGGACCCGAACGGCGATGTCTTCGATTCCAATACCACGATCGGCGGCGGCAAGGTTCAACGTTCGCTGACGAAGGCGATGGAGGATGCGATCAAGGCGTGGAAGTCCACCGCGCTGTTGACGCCCCGATTGAGGCTAGGTGATGTCAAGGCCAGCAAAGTGGTTAACGCCGTGGCCGGGTTGAACATCGTCGAAGCCGGGAGCATCAATCTCACCGGCGGAGAGACGCTGACCCTGCGTGGCACAGCGAACGACGAGTTCATCATCAACGTGCGTGGCCCTCAGATGCAGGTGGCGAACACGAGTGCGGTCAAACTCGAGGGCGGGTTGCTGCCGGGCAAGGTGCTTTTCAATCTCTGCGACGACGCGGTGGCTTTCTCCATCCTGAACGGCTCGTCGGTGTCAGGCACTATTCTGATGCGCGACGGCTTTGTGACGATGAATGACGGCTGCTCTCTGGTGGGCGCGCTGATCACAGGCGGGCAGATCAATCTGAATGGGCGGGCCAGAATCCGCTATCTGACCGCGGGGTAGGGCCGGTCCGCTTGAGAATCGCGACAGGGGCGGGCGAGGGTGTCCGCCCCACCTCCGGGATCGGGGCTTGCGGCGCGTTTGGACCGCCGTGTGGCCACCATGCGTGAAGTCCTGTATCCTGGACTGCATGGCCGTACCGGACTGGGATCACTACTACCTGGAAATCTGCCGCGTGGTGGCCAAGCGCAGCAAGGATCCATCCACGCAGGTGGGCTGCATCATTGTGGGTCCCGCTCACGAGATCCGGTCTACCGGCTATAACAGCCTGCCGCGTCACGTGCGGGATGACATTCCGGAGCGTCTCGAACGGCCGGAGAAGTACCTCTGGATCGAACACGCAGAGCGCAATGCGATTTACAACGCCGCCCGCGCCGGCACCGCTTTGGCAGGTTGCACGATTTACACGGACCTGATGCCGTGCATGGATTGCGCGCGCGCCATCGTGCAGGCCGGCATTGTCGAGGTAGTGACCGACGAGACGCGTTTCGCCAAGTACTCGAGCCCGCAGTACAACGAGCACTTCGAGCGCACGATGAGCCTGTTTGCCGAGGCTGGCGTTCGAATCCGGGTTGTGCCGTTTGCTCCACCAATCGATTGATCCAAGCCAGCCAAATCTGTTATTGTCTGGGATAGGCGATGCTACCGCTGCCCCAGTTCGACGACTCGTCCGGCGAGCCGATTTACCGCCAATTGTATGCGTTTGTGCGGGCGTCCATTCTGACTGGCCGTCTGGCGCCGGGGGAGCGAATTCCGCCAACCCGTGAATTGGCTGGCCTACTTGGACTGAATCGCACCACGGTCGCCGCTGCTTACGAATTGCTGGAAGCCGAGGGTCTGGTGCGCGGGCATGTCGGCCGGGGCAGCTTCGTCGCCGGCCCGGCGCCGCCGGACTCCTCCATTGCCTGGGTGGAGCGATTCCTCTCCGTGCCGATTGCGGACCCGCCGGTTCCGGCGATGCCAGCAGGTGCCGACGCCATCAGTTTCACCTCCGCGCGTCCGGCTGAAGATCTGTTTCCCATCGCTGAGTTCCGCGCCGCCTGCGCAGAAGTGATTGCGGGCCGGGAAGCGGCCGACATTCTGCAGCTCGGCTCTCCATTTGGCTACGCGCCGTTACGCCGCCATCTGCTGGACGGTGCGCCGGCCCACGACGACCTGCTGATCACCAACGGATGCCAGCAGGCGCTGGACCTGCTACAGCGGCTGTTTACTCAGCCCGGCGACTCGGTCCTGATTGAGGACCCCATCTACCCCGGGCTGCGGAACGTGTTCGCGCGGGCCGGTGTCCGGACCGT
>JBBQLF010000441.1:0-4687 GCA_038327695.1 Bryobacterales bacterium | reverse complement strand
AAGCCCGAGCCGGTTCGCCAGGTCTCTCTCATCACAGGGAAGAAGCAGCGCTGCGTGCAGATGCTGCACATCGGCCCGTATGCGGACGTGCAGCCAACCCTCGACGCGATGACCGCTTTTGCCGCCGCTCAGGGCCTGGCGCTCGACGGGCCACACGGGGAGATCTACTATTCCGATCCGCATCGCACCCCACAGGAGAAGCTAAAGACGATTCTCCGGCACGCAGTGCGCAAGCCCTAATGCCCTGACCGCGTCAACAAGCGGTTTCCGCGAAACGGCACTAGTACCATGACCGCCTGAACGAGTGCGCATCCCCAATCTCGCCCTGACGGGCGCGGTCCCGTTCCGAGCCGCGCGCGTCAGCAAGCGGTTTCCGCGAAAAGCCCTTCTTCACGCGGTCACGGCACTAGCCCTTCAAGTCCGCGAACGCCGCCTCGATCTCGGCCTTCGCCGCCGGACCGATGGAGGTCAGCGGCAAGCGCACAGGTCCGCCATAATACCCGTTCAGATCCATGGCGTGCTTCAAGCCCGGCACGCCATACTTGGCCGTCACCAGCACGGCCGCCTTGGCGATGCGCGCCTGCCAGTCCATGGCCGCGGGGAACTCCCGCTGCCGGTGCGCCTCATAGATCGCGATGGTCGAATATGGCGCGGCGTTGGCGTAGGCCAGCACCGCTCCCACCGCGCCGACCGCCAGAGACGGAGCCAGAGTGGGCGCCGACCCCACCAACACCTGGAACCCGGCCTTGGTCTCGCGGATCATCTGCATCACCTTCTCGATATTGCCGGAGCTTTCCTTGATGGCAATGATGTTCGGGTGCTCGCTCAACTGGTTCACCACGTCCACGGGAATATCCAGGCCGGTCACCTGCGGCCAGTTGTAGATCATCAGCGGGATTCTGGCCTGATCCGCGACGCTGCGGTAGTACAGCAGTTGCGCCGCCGGCGTGTGGATCAGATTCTTGTAGTAGTGCGGGGTCCGCACCATCACGCCTTGGTAGCCCATCTCCGCCGCGCGATTGGTCAGCATCACGGTCTCGCGCACGCTCTCCACGCCAGTGCCGGCCAGCAGCAGCTTATCCGGGGCGGCGTACTTTGCCACTAGCTCAAACATCTGGAGCTTCTCTTCCACCGTCAGGTAGACGCTCTCGCCAGTTGAGCCGCAGACCACGTAGCCGGCCAGCGACGTCTTGTTCCACTTTGTGACGTTGTGTTCCACCTTCGCCACATACACGTCCCCGTTGTGATCGAACGGAGTCGCAACCGGCGGAAAGATCCCATGCAGCTTCATTGTTGTGTCCCCATGAAAAAGAAAGCGGCCCGGCAATCGCCGAGCCGCCTGTTCTGAAACCAATTTCGAACTACTTGCCGACGTTGATCAGCGTGAACAGAGCCAGCGACTCGATGAACGCCAGACCCAGGATCAGCAGGATGCGGATGGGACCGGCGGCGCCGGGGTTGCGGGCAATGCCTTCGACGGAGGCCGAGATCGCCTTGCCCTGCGCCAGAGCGCAGAGGCCGGAAGCGATGGCCATGGCGAAGGCGCCGGGCAGGATGAACGAGCTGCCGGCGCCGCCGCCGGTCTGCGCGAAGCTGGGAACGGCGATCACGAAGAGCGCCATGAGGATGAGGATGTTGCGAACTGTCATTGTCTTTTCTCCTTACCAACGGGCCATCTCAGGAGGTGGTTGCGCACCGTGCGTTGGGACGCCGGGGCCTCACACTGGCGGCCTATAAAACTCTTTAGTGGCCCTCGTGCGCCACCGCTTCACTCACATACACCATGCTCAGCATCATGAAGATGAAGGCCTGGACGAAGCTCACGAAGACGTGCAGCCCCATGAAGATCACCGGCACCACCCACGGCACCATGCCGAGGAACCCGACGGTCACTTGCTCACCCGCCAGCATGTTGGCGAAGAGACGAATGGTGAGCGAGACCGGACGGATGGAGTGAGAGATGATCTCCAGCGGGAACATGAACCAGGCGAGCCACCACATGGGCCCGCAGAAATGTTTCAGGTGGCCGCCGATGCCCTGTTCCTGGATCCCCTGGCCGTTGTAGTACAGGAACGTAGCGATGGCCAGTCCGGCCGGCACATAGTAGTACATCGTCGGCGACTCGAACGTGGGAACGACGCCCAGCAGATTCGAACACACGACAAACAGGAAGATCATCGCGAAGAACGACAGCCGCTTCTTTCCGCCGTGACCGATGATCTCGTCCGCCTGGGTGCCGACAAAACCCCAGATATTCTCAAACACCAGTTGGAGTTTGCCAGGCCGGTCCACCGACAGGCTGGCGCGGACAATCAGGGCCACCGTCATCAGCAGCGCGATGATCAGCAATTCCATGGCGATATAGTTCGCCCACGGCTTGAGCGGATCTTCCGTATGATAGCCAACCAGATTGTAGACGGCGTTGGCTGGCGCTGCCAGGTATTTGTTCAGTAGCGCTGTAAACCAGAGTTCAGTCTCGTGCATGGGAAAGCTCGATGAGTACTTCCAAAGTCGCGGCCGTTACAGCCAGCATCAGGCCACCGGCGAGGGCTCGGCGCGACGACCCGTAAAAACTTACGATACCATAGGCCGCCCCCCCCAAGATCATGAGGCGAAAGGCGTGCAGCACCACGGAAAACGTCCGGACCGGCCGCACCTCTACAGCTGCAGTGAGGTCGGAGACCAGCCGGTGTAGCAGCCAGAAGCTCAACGCTGAGATCGCCGCTCCGCCGAAGAAGCTCAGCGCTCCCCCGGCCCCGTCCACAACGCCGAATACTGCAGTCCCCACCACGGCCAGCAACGCCATCAGCTTCACGATCCGGCCGATGATCCCGCCGTAGTCCAGGCGCATCACTTCTTTTTGTCCAGGCCCTCAATCCGCACTGCCTGCCGGACCGTCTCATACATCCCCAGCGCGCAGCCCAGGATCAGGCCCACGGTGCTCATCCAACCCGTCCCATAGCGCCCGTCCAGCCAGAGTCCCGCCTGATAGCAGATCCAGCCGCTGATGGGTGTCACCATCGCCAAACCGGCATAGGCGCCGGCCTTTGCGTACGAACTCTTTTCGTTGTCGGCCACACCGGCAGTATTACACTGATCAGCATGGCGTTGAAACGGCTTCTTGTATTCAGCTTGCTTGCTTTCACGATGGCCGCCCAGAAACGGGCCATCACGCATGAGGACATCTTCCTCCTCAAGCGCACCGGCGACCCGGCGGTCAGCCCCGACGGCAAGACGATTGTCTTCCCGGTCATCGAGCCCGATTACGACGCCACCAAACAGATCAGCGATCTGTGGATCGTGCCTGCCGACGGCAGCCACCCGGCGCGGCGGCTGACCTCCACGAAAGCTCCCGAATCCGCCGTCGCGTGGTCCCCGGATGGCACCCGCATCGCCTTCGTCGCCCGCCGCGACGGCGACGAGAATCCGCAGATCTACATCCTTCCTATAAATGGAGGTGAAGCCCAACGCGTCACCAACGCCCCCGCCGGCGTCTCCAATCCGCAGTGGCGGCCCGACGGCAAAGCCATCCTCTACGAGTCTGACTTCGATCCCATCGCCGCGGAGCGAAAGACGCGCAAGTGGAATGCCCGCGTCTACGACACATTCCCCATCCGCTACTGGAATGCGTGGCTCGACGAGAAGAAGCCCCACATCCATGTCCAGGAACTGGCCCCCAACGCCAAGCCAGTGGACGTGCTGAAGAACACGAAACTCGCTGACTCCCCCGGCTTCGCCGGCCAGTTCAACCCCACCGGCGGGGGCCAGTCGCTCGACGCCATCTGGGCGCCCGACGGCAAGACAATCGTCTTCACCGCCTACACGAACCGCGATGCGACCATGTACGCCGAAACAGAATCCCACCTTTTTGTTTTACCGGCGGAAGGCGGCGAACCCCGCCTCCTCACTGGCCCCGGCCAGAGCTTTTCCAATCCTAAGTTCTCGCCCAAGGGCGATGCCCTCTTCGCCCTCCAACAAAAGAACCCCGTCCCCGGCGGCCGACTCTACTCCATCTCGCGCCTGGTTCGCTTCGCGTGGCCCGGCGCCGCCCAAGCCCAGTTTATTTCACCCCAATGGGACCGCAGCGTCTCCGCGTTCTCCATCGCGCCCGATGGCGCCACGCTATACCTCGACGCCGAGGACGATGGCTTCGATCAGCTCTTCTCGCTCCCCGCCACTGGCGGCCAACCCAAGCGCCTCTTCGATGTGAAGGCCGGTGGCTATACCGGTGTGAAGCCGGTTGAGGGCGGCCTGATCGCCCGCTACCAGACGTCGGCGCAGCCGCCGGAAATCGTGCGCCTCAACCCCGAGCGCGCCATGCACGCCTACCTCACCATGTTCAACAACGATCGCCTGCCGCAGATCGAAACCACAGAGCCCATCCACTTCTGGTTCACTGCCAAGAATGGCCGCAGGATTCACAACCTGCTGGTCCTGCCGCCATTGTTCGACAAGGGCAAGCGCTACCCCCTCGTCGTCTTCCCGCACGGCGGCCCCAACTCAATGTCGAAGGACGCGTTTTCCACGCGCTGGAACAACCACTTCCTCGCCGCGCCCGGCTATGTCGTCCTCCAGACCAACTACACCGGCTCCACCGGCTTCGGCAAGCAGTTCGCGCAAGCCATTCAGCAAGACCCGCTCAAAGGCCCTGGCGAGGAAATCAACGAAGCCGCCGATGAAGCTATCC
>JBBQLF010000440.1:0-4690 GCA_038327695.1 Bryobacterales bacterium | reverse complement strand
CCTTGCCGTCTGCGTCGTCGTACAGCACCGGCTCTTTGTTGGCGCGGAAGTAGTTCGGATCCACGTGCGAAGGCGCTTTGCCGCTCAGCCGCAGAGTGTTCGGAAATGGAGTAGTCACGGCCTCGTGCCGCAGCAGCGAATCCAGCGACGCCCGAAAGCTCAGCGCCCCGCTCTTGGAAGCCGTCAGCCGGATCGCGATCATCTGCCCCGGATGGCTCGCCACTACCTCTCGCGTGTACAGGACCCCGCCCACGCTGTAGCGAACCGACGCCACGGCACTATCCAGGTCCAACTCGCGACGATAGCCGCCGGCCGCGCCGCCATGGTCGAACTCCAGCACCAGTTGGCCCAGCGGCTGGTAGGACTGGTTGTACGGCCCCTGCATCTTTTTGCAGACGACGTCGGCCTCCGCGTACCGCTCCGCCTGCACCAGCCGCCGTACCTCCGCCAGTTGCGCCTTCGCGCCCGGGTTGTCGCAGTCTTTCGGGTGGCCGGACCACAGCGTGTCTTCATTCAGAGGAATCTGCTCGCGCTGCACGTTGCCGTACACCATCGCGCCCAGACGTCCGTTGCCCACCGGCAGCGCCTCCACCCAGGTCGCCGCCGGCTTGCTGTACCAGAGCGACCAGGGCCCGGGCGGAGGCGCGGCAGAAAGGGCCGTGAGCGCGGCGGGCGCCGCCTGCAAAAACCGTCGGCGAGTACTGGAGGTCATGATTTGGTAACAGCGTATCAGTCTTGAGCGATAGTCGAAAGAGGCACCATGTCCACCAGGACCACGCTCATCCTGCTGTTGACCGCGACGCTTCTCACCTCATCGCTCGCCGCCAGGATGAACGTGCAAACCCGGCACCAGACCGGCAATGACTGCAAGCAGTACAAGACCTGCACGTGGCTACCCATCCGCACTGCCGGCAACACCGGCATCCAGAAAGACGACCCCGCCTATGCGCCCCGCATCAAGGCCGCCATCAACCGCGAGTTGCAGGCAAAGGGCCTGAAAGAGGTGCCGTCCGGCGGCGGCCTGCAAGTGGCCACGGCCGCCATGCGGGAAACTTCCCCGCACATTGGCGCCCTCATCTACGCCTGATTCCCGGACTACGCCAGCACGTACGGGACCCATTGGAGCAGTTCCGAGCCTGTGCTGACACTCACCAGTTACTCCACCACAAACGCGCTGGTGGTCAACTTGATCGATGCCAAGACCAGGAAGCCGGCATGGGTGGCGCTCGCCAAGGACACCCTGAACAACAAGAAGCCGGAACCCGAAAAGCTGGACAAGGCGGCGGCCAAGATGTTTACCGAGTGCCCGCCGAAGAAGCCCTGAAGCGGTACGCAGCCACTGCGTTGTCCCACAGGTACTTCCGCAGCGCCGCCTCGCCCTTGCCCGCAAAGTAGCTCTGCACCGTCGTGAAGATCCGCCCATACGGCGCGACACGCTCGCTCACCGGCCAGTTCGATCCATAGATCAGCCGGTCCGCCCCAAACACGCGCCACAACTCATCCAGACCCGCCGTATCCGTCGTCCGTCCCGAGACCTTCGCATACACTCGGCCCAACGCTCCCAGCGCCGCCAGATCCGCGCCGCCTGGGCTATCAAACGGCAGGTGATCGATCACAATCCGCAACTCCGGCACGGCTCTGGCCAGCCGCGCCACAGCGCCCAGCATCGCCGGCCCGCCCAGCAAATCCACCTCCAGGCCCTCCCCCGCCATCCGCCGCAGATCCTCCACAAACGCCTTCGACGCCAACCCCTTCGCCAGCGCACCCCCGCCCAGCCGGATCCCCAGGAACAACGGGTTCTTCCGGAAACGCGCCAGATGCGCGCCAAACTCCGCCTTCCCCGGCTGCAAATGCCCCACCAGGCCCGCGATCACCGGATGATCCTTCGCCAGGTCCAGCACCCACTGGTTGTCCTCCAGCCACGGACTCGCCTCCACCACGATGGTGGCCGTCACGCCGTGGGGCCGCGACAACGCGGCAAACTCCGGCGGCAGTACGCGCCGGTACAGCGCCGTCTCCGCCGGGCGCGGCCACGGCACGCCCTGCGGCCGCGTGGGGTCGTAGAAGTGCGTGTGCGTATCGATGACCGGCGCGCTCGCCGGCGCCATCAACGCGGCGACGAAGCCGCGGCGGCTGACTGTGGTTCCCGGAGCCATGCCTCATTGACGCGCACGTGCCGGATACTCTGCAACTCCTTTTTGGCGGCGTTGCGTTCCGAATGTGAATACGTGATGTGGATTGAGCCATCGGCCGCCTGGATGATCGACGGGTACGAATAGCTGCCCGCGCCGTCTTCGAGCGTGCGCCGCACCGGCCACGTGCGGCCCTCATCCAAGCTCAGCCACAGCGACAGCCGCCCCCGGCCCTTCTCCGTATCGTTGTTCACCATCGCCCAGGCGCCGCCCTTCAGCGCGAGCACCTCCACGCTGGAGCCCGGATTCGGAATTTCGGAGTCCACCACTGCGCTCCACGTCATGCCGTCGTCGCGGCTCTCGCTCGCCATCACCCGCTGCGGCGGCGGCCCGTTGTCGCGCATGTACGCCACGATCCCGCCGTCCTTGCGCCGCACCAGCGACGGCTGCACGCCGCCCAGGCTCACCAGCGGCTCGCTCGTCGTCCACGTCGCGCCGCCGTCGTCCGTAATGGCGATCACCGACATGTTGAACGTATCGGTGTACAGCGGCACCAGGATCCGTCCCGATGGCAACTCCAGCGGATGGACGCGCGGCATCCAGCCCAGCCTCAGGTACAGCTTCTCCGACGCCCGTTTCAATCCCAGTTCCGCCTCCTCCCTGTGTTTGCCCGCCGGCAGTGCCGGCAGGAGCCGATTGATCTCTGCGATGAGCCGCTCGGAGAGATGGCGCGGTTTGAGCAGCACCGGCTCTGCGCTGGTCCAACGCGGCGGGTCCGTCACGCCGCCGTCGCCGGAAACGCGCAGTTGCAGCAGCGCCGATTCCCAGTTGTTGTCGATGATGATGGGCCACAGCAACAGCAGCCGTTTCTTGGAGTCCACAAACACAATCGGGTTGCAGTCGGGAAACCCGGGCGTGTCCACAATGGTGTAGCGCGCACTCCACCGCGTCCCGCCGGCCGGCAATCGCGCCGCTTCCAGTTTCACGTCGTCGGCCTTGCGCTCGCCCGATCCCGCGTACCACACCGCAAACAGATCGCCGTTCGGCAACTGCACCAGCGAGGACGAGTGCGTGTGCAGCGCCTGCGGTTCAAACACAAACCGCGTTTCATGGATGGGACCCTCACCGGCCCACGCGGCGCATGTGGCGGCAAACAGCAGCATCAGGCGCATGGCTACTCCTTCACGTACCCGAAGTACAGCCCCATGTAGTAGGGCAGCAGAAACGAATTCCCATCGGCCAGGCTCTTCCCGTTGCCGGCCGTATCCAGCGCCCACGGGTCGTGGTTCCAATGCTCCAGCACGCGCTCGTCTACCGGCAGCACACGCCCGTTGTTGCGCCACCCGCGCTCGCGCGGCCGGCCATCGCGCGCAAACCGCCCCAGCGGCACCACATCGATGCGATGGCTGTTCTGCTGCCCCCAGTTCACCCGGTCCAGCGGGTACCGCCGCAGCGTATCGAGAGACTCCTCCAGCCACGGCCCGGACGGCGTAAGATCATGCGTGCCATGCGATTCGCTGAACGTCTTGCCCGTCGTCACCGCCGCCGTCAGATAGTGGAACAGCGGGCTCAGTTCCGGCTCTTCGTTCTGCCACGCGTTGTGGAACGCTTGCCCGTACTTCTGCATCAGGTCCGCATCCCGCTCATACCGCAGCAGCGTGAAGAAGTTCATGAACACCATCTCGTCGTCGGACTGGTTCCCCGCCCCGGCGCCCAGGTGCGTCTTCGGTGAGAGGACGTTCATCCCGTAACCATGCTCGCGGATCAACCGCTGAATCGCCTGTTCGTACTTGGCGTCGCCCGTCATATGCGCAGTGGCCTTCAGGTAGGTGATGATCGAAAGCGAGTTCATCCCCCGCTCCTGCCACCACTCTTTGTTCTGGTTCATGCTGTCCGGATCGAACACAGACCAGCGCGCCGGTTTGCCGTCGTGGTCCACCAGGTTGAAGTTGTGCGCCAGCAGATGATCGGCGATCGCCGCAGCCTGCGCCCGCACCGGCCGCCGCTCCTCCTCCGTCGCCGCCACCAGGTCGTAGTAAAGCGCGTAGAAAAAGAAGTGCCCGTCCAGCTCGTCCGACGAAGTGTCCGTCTTCCAGTACCACTGCCCGTCTGCGCTCTTGGGCCAGCGCGGCGTGATGATCTTCCACAGCTTGTCCCGCGTTTCCCGGGTCTTCCGGTCCCGCTCCGGCGTGTACTGCGTCGCGTTCGGATCGCCATGGGACACAGGCAGAATGGCGCGCGCCACAAAGCCAGGCGGCGCTGGATTGGATCCACCCTGCGTCACCGTCCGCAGAAACTGCATCGCCGCAAAAGCCTTCTGCGCGCGCTGCTTCGCCAGCGGATCCTTCGTCGCCGCATACGCGAAACACTGCCCCGCGCCGTACATGGAAGTCCACAGGCCATCGTTGTCGGAATCATGCTGCGCCCACTCCGTCTTGTCGCCCGGCCGAGCCAGCGTCACCCCCAGCACGTACTCATACGGCGTGCGCCGGTGGCGCTTGTCGATCTCGGCCTCGAAGAATCGCGCCTTCTCCGCCAACGTCACCGCCCGGCGCTCA
>JBBQLF010000439.1:0-4690 GCA_038327695.1 Bryobacterales bacterium | reverse complement strand
GCACGACTTCAAGCAGAGCCTTCGCGGGCCGTGCGGGAAGCGATCTTCGGGGCCTTGGAGAGCGTCGAGGACGACGCGGTTACTAAAGGCGGGATCGGCCTGTTAGCCAGCGAAGACACCTTTGTGCGCAGCCAGGCGGTGGAGTTACTGCGGCAGCGCGGACCCAAGGTAATTCCCTTCCTCGCCCAGGCGTTTTCTGCGGCGGGGAAGGACCAGCGCAAGATGCTGGTTGACGTGCTCGCGGCGGTCGACGGCCCTGGCAGCGCCGAGATTTATGGTCGGGCACTCGCCGATGATGACGTAAACGTAGTGATTACGGCAGTGGAGAGCCTGGGCAACACGGGCAAAACCGAGTTTCGTGAGCGCATCGAGAAATTGACAGCAGCCGGCAATCCCATGCTGACTGGAGCCTGCCTGGAAGCATTGGCGCAGATCGGAAACGCAAGCACTTTGGAGGTAATTCGATCCGGAGGTCCAATCGCGGACTTCCTGTTGCCGTCGTATCTCAAACTGCTCGGCGCCCACGGGGATGAGTTCACCATAAGCGAGGCCGCTGGGATGCTGGCTTCTCGCGGCGCGCACCTTCAAGCGTATATCCTGGACGCGATCACGATGTTGCGGCAACGCTATCCATCGGCACCGCTCCCGGAGTCCCTGGTGGCACCTCTCCAGAGGATCGTTCAAAACGGCGGCTCTCTGCTTCGACATCAGGCCGATCGGCTGCTGGGTGGACTCTCGCGGGAGAATCACGGTGGCTGAATTGTCCTCCGAGCAGTTCTCCCGGCTGTCTGCGAAGATCTACTCACAGCTAGGGCTTCAGTTTGACGAGAAGAAGAACTACTTCCTGCAAAAACGTGTCGAAAAGCGCATGGAGACGCTGGGCTTCGAAGATCCGCAGAAGTATCTTTTCATGGTCTGCTACGCGGACCCGGATGGCGTGGAGATGCAGGCGTTGGCGAACCTGATCACCACCAATGAAACCTACATGTTCCGCGAATACGATCAATTATCGGCCTTCGCGGACCATTGCCTGCCTGAGCTCCTGTCTGCTAAGGAGAGCCGTGGCGACCACACCATCCGCATCTGGTCGGCGGGTTGCGCGTCCGGGGAAGAAGCCTATACACTGGCCATCATCCTGCGCGAGGTCTTCCCCCAGGCGCAGTTCTGGAATTGCGAGATCGTCGCCACCGACATCGATCAAAACGTTCTCAACCAGGCAGCAAGAGCCCGGTACGGTGCGCGGTCCGTGCACGAGGTCCCGCCCGACTACCTCGCGCGGCACTTCATCTCTAACGGCGACACGCACACCGTGCGTCCTGCCACCGCATCCCTCGTAAAACTGGCGCACCTGAACCTCCACGACCGCACCGCCATGCGCGCTATGAGGAACTTCGATTTCATCTTCTGTCGAAACGTCCTGATCTATTTCGACGACCGCTCCCGAAAGATGGTGTTGGATCACTTTTACAGCGCCTTAAACGCGGGTGGTTACATCTTCCTCGGGCACTCCGAGTCCGTCGGAAGGATTTCATCTGCGTTTAAGCTGAAGAGGTTGGGCGGCCATTTGGTGTACGTCAAGGAGTAGATGCCTCATGAAAAAAACAATTCTCATCGTCGATGATTCCGAGTTCGTCAGGAACTACCACGCCTACATCCTCCAGCACGCGAGTTTCGATGTGGTCACGGCAGTGGACGGGGCCGACGGGCTGGAGAAGCTCTACACCCACGACTGTGACTTGATCCTGACGGACATCAACATGGGGCGTATGGACGGCTACGAGTTCATCCGGCGCGTGCGCGCTGAACCGAAGTATCAGGAATTGCCGATCATCATCCTTTCCACGGAAAGCGAGAGCAAAGACAAGATGAAGGGATTTCAGGCCGGCGCGAACCTGTATCTTGTGAAACCGTCTTCGCCGGAGATGATGGTCGAGAACCTGCGCCTGGTTCTGGCGTCTGCATGAGAGCCCAGGTGAAGGAGGGGAACTGCGATGCCGATCATAATCCATAAGACGGAAGACGCGTTCACCGTCGCGCTCGATGGGGTCGTCACCATCCGGCATGCTCAGGACGTAGCCACCACACTCGGTGAGATGTTGGATGGGGGTGTCTCCGTTACAGTTGGCACGGCCGGTTTGCGGGACATCGATACCAGCATCCTTCAGCTACTCTGCTCGCTGCGTAAGACGGTACCGGTGCTCTCCTTTGAGGACCCATCCGACGAGTTCATCGCCGCCGTGGACCGTTGCGGGCTCCGGCGCGAACTGCTCGGCGGGACGCGGGAGGGCGTGTGAAGCGGATCATGACCGTCGACGATTCGGCGAGCATGCGGCAGATGGTGGCATTCACTCTTCAGCGCGCCGGCTACGAGGTTTTGCAGGCGGGAGACGGGAAAGATGCGCTGGCCAAACTTGATGGCGGCGATTTTGATTTGTTCCTGGCGGACTTAAACATGCCAAACATGGATGGCATCGAGCTCACCCGGCAGCTCCGATCCATGCCTCAATACAAATTCGTCCCCATTGTCTTATTGACTACCGAATCGCACCCGGAGAAGAAGCAGGAAGGCAAGGCGGCCGGGGCTACGGGCTGGATTGTGAAGCCGTTCGAGCCTGACAAGCTGCTGGCTGTAGTGAACAAAGTGATGCGCTAACTGGTGGTGTGGGGCAGAGAGGCCCGGTAGAGAAGAAGATGGCAACGGACATAATCGAACGGATGCGAGTGGCGTTCAGGGCTGAGGCGTCAGACCTGCTGCCGGAACTGGATACGGCACTGCTTTCCCTTGAGGTGGAGCCCGCGGATGCCGGACTAGTGAATCGGGTCTTCCGCGCAATTCACACCATCAAAGGCTCCGGCGCGACGGCGGGGTTCGCACATCTCGCCAGGTTCGCTCACCGCCTGGAAGAGGCGTTCGACATGGCGCGCGCAGGACGCTTGGCCGTCACGACCGAACTGATCGATTGCGGCCTCAGGGCTTGCGACGTTATCCGCGCGATTCTAGACACTGAAGGCGACGAAGGAGAAGCAGAGGGAGAACGGGCGGTCACGGATTCATTGAACCGCCTGCTGCCCCACGACCCAGCACCAGAAAATGCCTTGTCCCAAGTGGCTCCGCTGCAGCTCGCTAACGGTGTCCGGACAGCATACGAAATTGTCTTTCGCCCGAACCGCGAGTTGTTTTCTTCCGGCACGGACCCGGTTACGCTCCTTGACGAGTTGCGGGAACTGGGCTCGGCTCATATCACCGCCCGGGCCGATCAGGTCCCTGTGCTGTCGTCTTTGGATCCGGAGTGCTGTTACCTCTGGTGGGAAATCCTGCTGGTCACGGATCGCGGGGAAGCCGCGATCAAGGACGTCTTTGTTTTCGTCGAAGACGACTGCCAAATCGGCATCCGGATGCTGGCGGACCAGGCGTCGGCAGTCGCGTTGCTCGGAACCGTCCCGGCTGAATCGCTCGAACTGTTTGTCCTGGAAGCGGAGGACCATCTGACGGCCATCGAGAGCCACGCCCTGGCCCTGGAGCGAGATCCCACATCGCGGGAAAGCCTGGACGCGCTATTCCGCAGCGCCCACAGCATCAAGGGGAACACCGGCGTACTGTTGGGGGAGGTCAACAGCGCGACCCTCGACGCAAGCCACCCGCTATCCCAATTGAGGCGGGTCTCCCACGCGCTTGAATCGCTTCTCGATCCTTTTCGCGGCGGCGCCGCAAAGCCCCTGGAACCGGAGACGGTCCAAACGGCGCTGGACACCGGCGACGCAATGCGAGGATTACTCGAAAGCCTAGCGCACCAGAGGCCCGCTACACCGTTGCCGGCAAATTTGTTGCAGCGGCTCCAACTGAAGGATGACGGCGCCGCCGCTGCGCCTCCAGCCGACGAACGGCTCGCAGCCTTTGTGAACACGGCGTCGCAGTGCGTAGAGATGATTGAGGGCTGTCTCCTCAGCATTGAAAGTGACGGTGACACGAAGGCTTCCGTTCTCCAGACGTATGTGCGTGGTCTCAAGACGCTGGCCGCGGCGGCCTCTTATCAGAAGCGCCCCGATCTCGAAGAACCGGTCACCCTGCAACTGAGGGTCCTTGAAGCCGCTATGCGGGCGGGCGGCTCCATCGGCCAACAGGATCGGGCAACCTTGACCGGCGCCTTCCAGTCCGCTTGCGCCGCCGTGGAGCGCGTGAACCAGGAGCGCGGCAAGCTATCGCACGAAATACCGGACGCGACAAGAAAAGCGCCGGCTGATGCCGTTGCCGCCGCTCGCTCCAGCACGGCGGGGCCTTCCACGATCCGCATTGAACAGGAGAAATTGGACCGCTTAATGCGCGTCGTCGGCGAACTCCTTGTGGCGCGCGGTGCCTTCCCGGTGCTGGCCCATAAACTCACCGGCGGCGCCGACCCGTGCGTCGTGGCCAAGGAACTAAAGGAGGCCGGCTCCGGCATCTCCCGCATCGCCGACGAACTTCAGAACAGCGTGATGTCCATCCGCATGCTGCCGGTTAAGACCGTCTTCCAGAAATTTCCGCGCCTGGTGAGAGATTTGGCGCAGAGTCTTGGCAAAGAGGTGCAGTTTGCCATGGAAGGAGAAGGCATTGAGTTGGACAAGACCATCCTGGAACAAATCGGCGATCCGCTGGTACACCTGATCCGCAATGCCATAGACCATGGCCTCGAGGCGCCGGACGAACGCACCA
>JBBQLF010000438.1:0-4693 GCA_038327695.1 Bryobacterales bacterium | reverse complement strand
CGGCAAATCCTGGGGTTTGGGGCGAAGCCCCATTTCAAGGACGCTCCGCGGCCTTGTTCTGCTAGAGGGCGATACACCCGCTACGAGTGCTGCTTGGATAGTTGTCGTTGGAGGCGCTTTCTAATTGTCGCCCATCACTGGGGATCGCAGTCAGTCTGGTGATTTCCTGGGCGCGACCGAGCTTGGTTGGAATGCCGATGCGGAGGGGGATCCCTCCAACTTCAATGACCCCGGGGGGCTTCAATTACCGTCCGTGCAGACAATAACTGAACGAGCCTTAGACTGGAGGGACGGGACGCGGAGCGCGGCCGCTAAGCACTTGCAGAGACTGAACTTGCGGGAACGCGAAATCCAAGCCACAGGGGCGAATTCGCCAGCCCCCGGGAGGTCCCTGTGGGTATTACACCGAACTACGCTGCGGAGTGCGGAGGATTTGGCCAGGTGGACTGAAACTGCCACACCGCGCGGGAAAGCGCGCCCTGTGCGCGACCGGGCGCCATCGTGGGTGGGCGGCGTCGGGCGCGCGCTCCCCGCGCACGCTGCGCCAAGGGTCCCTGACCCAATTCCCGGGAGCACAGGTCTCGTGCGACGGCGGCTTGTGCGAGCCCACTGGTCTCCAGTCTGCCAATGTAGAACTGATCGTGGCCAACGATCAGGACTGCGGCGGTTGGACGTATAGTTGATGGCGGCCAGGAAGCCCAATTGGAAATCCCGGATGGAATCGGGTGGCCATAGTGCGCCTGGGTTTTCAAAACGGAAATCCTGGCTGAAAGGTCTGTTGCGCCTGGGACACCTATCCCGTAAGGCGAAAGGGAGGTACGCCAATGAAGAAGCTTCTCGTCCCACTCCTGGGATTGTTCATAGGTCCAGTTCTGCACGCCGGCATCATCACAGGGACCATCTCCGCCTTCATCGAATCAGCCGATGCCGGTGTCCAGTTTGGCGATGGAACGCATGACGTGACCTTGTGGTGGTCCACAGCCGATGGATACTGGGGAACGGGGTATTTCTACGGAAGCCACTACGTGGAGGTACTTGACCTTTTGGCCGCCCGGTTCGTCACTGACATCTCTCAGATCACAGATGCGTCGTCTTTTCTGTTTACGAGCCTTTCTCTGGCTCCACTTGGTGACGCTGACGCAAACTCCGTGTTCGATCAATGGGGCACGGCTCCAGACCCTTCTACACCGACTTCGTGATGCTGCGCAACGAGAACACCGGGCACTATGGCATGATTCGCATTGACGACATCACTCGCGGGTGGGCTCGTCAATTCTACCCGCAATACCAGCCTACGGCAACGTTGAACGCCACTTGGTGGTGCCAAACCGATGGCACAAAAAGCTTTTCCACGGTGCCAGAGCCAAACAGCCTGGCGCCGTTGCTCACGTCCGTGGGTGTTATCTGCGCGTGCCGGTATAAATGGGCGGAGCAATAATCGGCTACGTAGCGCCGCGTAGGCGGCGACTGGCGGTCTAAGAGTTGACCACCCCAGACGAGAGCAACCGAACATTACAGGTGGAGTGTGCCTATGGGACACCTGGGAGGTGTACAAGGTGGAAGTGTATGGACGGGTCCGCCGGGTGCTGGCGCGCCAGGGCAGAATGGCCGGGCGCTGGTGTCTGGATCCAAACGAAGACCACTCGCCGGGGCAGATGGAAGAGATTGAACGCGTGGTGGCGCTTTATTCGCATCTGCTCGATTGAAGTCAAGCCGCCTTTCGCGCCACCAGCAGTAGAGACTGCCCGGCCGGCAGAGCGTGGCCGCCGCCGATCCAGGCGGCCTCCGCGCGCAGCGCCGACCGCAGCAGGCGGTTGATCCAGGCTGGCGGCAAGCGTACGCCGCTCTGCGGCTCAGCGCGCGCCAGAGGCTCCCAAACGCGGAATTTCAGTGCGGCCACGGGCATCAGGAGGCTATTGGCGTAAGTGCAGCGCAGCACTCGCAATCCGGCTCGATCTGCAGCGCGCAGCAGCGACCATCGGGTGAACCGTTGGACTTCGCCGACAAAGTGGGAATGCCGGCTGCGCAGCCATTCCAGCGCCGCCACGCGAACCACAACCAGCCCGCCAGGCCGAACCACGCGCGCCAGTTCACCCAACGCCCGCGCCTCCTCGCCCGCCTTGAAATAGACGAGAACGTCCAGCGCCACCGCGGCGTCAAATGCGTGGCTGGCGAAGGGCAGTTCGCCAAGATCGCCGCGCACCACGCGGTATAGCCCTCGCGCCTGGCAGTACCGGAGGGCCGGGCCACTCAGGTCGAGGGCTGTCATCTCCCAGCCATATCTGATCTCCAGAAGCCGGGCGTTGTAGCCCGTGCCGCAGCCGGCCTCCAGAACGCGGCCGCCCTTGTGGCCGGCCACCAGCGGATCCAGCACCCGGAACAGTATTTCGCGCATGCCATCGAACCACCACATCCGCTCCTCGGCCTGGAGCAGATTCTCATACTCGTCCGGGTTCATACGGACGGACCTCCGATGCTCGCCTGGACTCGACCGACGAGCAATACCGCACATCGCGCATCCGGTAGTATTCGAAGGCCACCTCCATTCCCTCCTCGAAAGCGGTTTGCGGCCGCCATCCCAGTTCGAGAGTCGCCCTGGTGTTGTTGGTAGTGTAGCTTCCGATATCGATGGCCCTGAGGTCACCGGGGAAAGGCTTAAGAGTCACGCTTGCTCCGCTGCCGCTGACACGAGCCATGATTTGGGCTATGGCGTGCAACGATAGCGGTTCATCTCCCCCAACGTTGTAGGCGCGCGAGGGCGGGTCCACAATCCCTCCAGCCAGCAGAAAGGCTTCCACGGCGTCATCCACATACAGCGGATCGCGGATCTGCTCACCGGTACCGAAAACTTCCAGGTTCCGGCCGAGCAGCAGTTGTTTGAGGAAGAAGGGGAGAACGCCCTGACCGCTGGCGGCGAGCGACATTCTGGGCCCGTAGACGTTGGTCAGGCGCAGGATTATGCTGTCCAGCAGGCCCATTCTGGCCATCAGCAGGTGGTACATTGTGGCCGTGTATTTGTGCACCCCGTTGAAATCCACGGGCTCCACGGGATGATCTTCGTCGACAGGAAGGTAGCGTGGAGAGCCGTAGACCTGTCGCGTCCCGGCGTACACAACGCGCACGCTGGGGCACTGGGAGGCCAACTCGGTGAGGAACCGCAATTGGGAGACGACGTTCAGCGCCAGATCCCGCTGAGGATCCTTCATGCTGCGGATGTGGCTGATCTCGCCGGCCAAGTTGAAGACCACATCGGTGCCGGCCAGAATTCCCCCGATGCGCGTGGAATCGCCGATATCGGCCTCGATCACGCGAATGGCGCCGCGGGCCGGGGCCAGGTTTTCGCTGTCCGCCCCGCAGCCGGGCACCTTCGAATCCACCACGGTCACATGAGCGCCCAGCTCGTTCAGCCGCAGCGCCAGGTTGCTACCCAGGAAACCCAGCCCGCCGGTCACCAAGGCCTGTTTGCCACAGTAGAAAGAAAGATCCGTCTTCATGAGTAGAAACTCCTGATGCAGCCGGCCACCACTGCAGCCATTTCAACGTGTACGTGCGGGCCCATGGGCAGCGACAGGATCTCCTCGCACGCCGACTCGGCATGCGGCAGCGGCGCTGACGATGCGGCAAAGCCGGCGAAGGCCGGTTGCCGGTGGAGCGGAACAGGGTAGTGAATTGCAGTGGCGATGCCGCGTGCCGCCAAGTGCTGCCGCAAAGCGTCGCGCCGCGCGGCGCGGACAACATACTGATGCTGGACGGAGGCCCTGAGGCGAAGAACGGGCCTGACTTGGCTGCAGCCCTCCAACAGGCTGTCGTAACACCGTGCCAGTGCGGCCCTGTGCGCATTCCAGTGGTCCAGTTCGGGAAGGAACGCCCGAAGGTAACAGGCATGCATTTCGTCGAGCCTGGAATTGACGGCCGGCATGAGCGCCGTTTGATCCTGGCGCCTACCCCCGTCGCGAAGCAGAGAGGCGAGTTCAGCCCGCTCCGCGGAGTCCGTCAACAGAGCGCCACCGTCGCCCAGGCAGCCCAGGTTCTTCGTTGGGTAGAAGCTGTAGGCGGCGTAGGGAGAGAATTCGGTGAGCGGGCGGCCCTCGTAGCGGACGCCGTGAGCCTGGCAGGCGTCCTGCACCAGGAGCAGACCTCGCTGGGCGCACAGCGACGCGATTGACGGCAAATGGCAGACCTGCCCGTAGAGGTGCACGGCGATGACCGCCACGGTGCGGGGGCTCGATGCCCGCTCCACGCTTTCCGCATCCAGCAGCAGCGTCTCCGGATCGACATCGGCAAAGCGCGGCGTGGCACCGGCCGCCAACACCGCCTGCGCGGTGAAGAGAGAAGTGAGAGCGGGTACAATCACCTCCTGCCCGCGCTCCACCAGGCCCTCGCAGCGCAAGGCCAGCTCCAAGGCGGACGTGCCCGTGCCCACACCCACCGCGGCCTGGGCTCCGAAGGCCCGCGCCAGTTCGGACTCGAAGCTGCGCACCTGGTGGCCGAGAATGTAGCAGCCGGCGCTGTGCATGGACCGCAGATTGGCATCTATCGCGGCGCTGGCACGGTGCAGGACCGGGCTGAGGTCCAGCAAGGGAATGGCGGGTGGCGCCGCGCCGGCGTCAGTCTGCGTCGGAGGCACGGCCCGCTCCAGTCCATTCAACGAATTCGGTCTTATCCAGCATGGGGCGGCCTGGGGCGAGCACCG
>JBBQLF010000437.1:0-4711 GCA_038327695.1 Bryobacterales bacterium | reverse complement strand
CCAGGTGAGGATTGCCGGCTGAGGCGCGGCGGCCAGGGCTGCGCCGTTAGGAGGCCAGGATTGGAGCTGGCTGCCCCAGGTGAGGATTGCCGGCTGAGGCGCGGCGGCCAGGGCTGCGCCGTTAGGAGGCCAGGATTGGAGCTGGCTGCCCCAGGGGAGGATTGCCGGCTGAGGCGCGGCGGCCAGGGCTGCGCCGTTAGGAGGCCAGGATTGGAGCTGGCTGCCCCAGGTGAGGATTGCCGGCTGAGGCGCGGTGGCCAGGGCTGCGCCGCGGATCTCCGCTTGCAGGGGCCATAGGAGCAGGACGAGCGCTAGTGGCAGCCCTTGCAGGTAAACTTGCGGCCGTGGCAGGTGGCACACTCCGTTTTGGCAACGCTCTTGGTGGCGTGGTTGTCACTGAACACGGCGTCATGCGAGGTGGGCCGGAAGTTCGGCGTGGAGGCCACGTGGCACTTGGCGCAGGAGTCCGGCGGGTTGATCTTGTTGTGACAGACGAGGCAATCCGCCATGGCGGGGAAGTGCGACTTGGTGGCGCTGTTCACCGGAACGTCCTCGCTTTCGGCGATGCCGTGATGACAGCCGGTGCAGGCGTCCTTGCCGGCTTCCAACTGTGCAGCGGTGGCCGGGCGAGTACCGAGGTATGTCTTTGCCTTGATGGCCGAAGCGATCAGAGGCGCGGCGCTGCCCATCTCGACATGCTTGGCGTGGTTGAACTTCTGCACACCGGTTGGGCGCGCCGGGGCGATGTGCACTTCGTCGTGACAGGTGGCACAGGAGCTCTCGTGCGGGATCAGGCTGTCTTCGGCCTTGGTGGATGTGGTGGCCGCGGTATGGCAGGATTCGCACTGCGGGACCTGCGCCAGATGGAACTTGTGCGAGAAAGGCCGTTTGGGCGGCGCCGCGGCGGGCGCCGCGGCCAAGCCCAGAGCCAGAAACAGAACGCTTACTTTTTGTAGTTGATGCGCCATACCTTGTTGCCTCCATCATCTGAGACCAGGAGGCTACCATCCGTCATCTGCAGGAGACCCACCGGGCGGCCCCAGACTTCCTTGGAATTGGGGTCCGTCATGAACCCGGTGAGGAAATCCTCCACCGGACCTGCGGGTTTCCCGTTCTGGAACGGGATGTAGACGACAGAGTAGCCGATACGCTGGGCGCGGTTCCACGAGCCGTGGTAGGCGATGAACGCGCCGCCCTGGTACTTCTGGGGAAATTGCCTGCCGGTATAGAAGCGTGCGTCGAGCACAGCCACGTGGGCGGGCAGGACGACATCCGGCACAATCGTCCTGGCAACCAGTTCGGGCTGGAGGCCTTTGTTGCGCGGGTCTTCATTGGGGCCGATGTAGGAATAGGGCCAGCCATAGAAGCCACCGGCGCGGATGGACGTGAAATAGTCCGGGACCAGATCGTCGCCGAGTCCGTCGCGCTCCTGCACGGCGGCCCAGAGCGTATCGGTTCCGGGGTAGAGCGCCAGCCCGATGGGATTTCGCGTGCCCGTGGCGATGAGTTCGCGGCCCGTGCCGTCCGGGTTGTACCGGGAAATGGTGGCGCGGATCTCGGGTTCGCCGGGCGACACGTTGGACTGCGAGCCGACGCCGAGGTAGAACTTCTCGCCCTTGGCGTCGAAGAGGATGGATCGGGTCCAATGGCCGTTGGCCGCGTCCTTGAGGGGCACGACCTCCTCGCCTGGGCCAAGCTTGCGGGCTTTGGAGTCGTACTTGTAGCGCTTCACCGAAGTGGTTTCGGCGATGTAGAGGTAGTCCCGCCAGAGGGCGAGGCCGTAGGGCCGATCGAGCGAGGCGGCGAGCTTGATCTTCTCGGCGTCTTCGATGCGGCCGTTCCTGTTGCTGTCCGCGATGGCGTAGACGCTGCCGGACTTCATGCTGTCGCTGAGCAGGATCTCTCCAGACGGGCCGTAGATCATATAGCGGGGCCGCTCGAAACCGGTGGCGAACTCCTCAATGGAGAAGCCGGCGGGAACGCGGAGAGCGGCGCCGTCCGGCCGTTGGACCACCTTGGGTCCGTTGGAGGATGAGGGCGTGTGATAAGGCGCGGGCAGCTTGGGCGGGTCAGCGGCCACGGCAGGCGTGCCCAGCGCCGCCAGAATGGCCAGAATGGAGTGGGGTCTCATTGATAGAAGTTTAGCGCGGTTCCGGCCTACGCCAGCCCGTTTCCAGAATCCCCTTTCAAACCTTGTGTGCATCAGCTTACCGGCCTTCCTCCTACGCTCTACCCTGCGAAGATGGCCGAAGCGTTAGTCTGCGATGCACGCCTGCGCGAGATCGGCACACGCGACTTGGTTGCCGCTGCCGATGGCGGGGCGTGAAGCGGGTGGTGGCTCCGAGCATCGCATTCGCTGACGCGCCAAGTCCCGTGCCTTTCTTGGAGGACGCCCCGCTTCGTTTGGACGGCCCCGATTTCGGCGCCACTGTGCGCGCCGTCGCCCCGTCTTGAACGACAGGTGTTAGCTGCTCCCCCGGCCGGAATCGTCCTACGGTTCGGGAAGCTCGACGGGCCAGGCACCGGCTTCGGCCGACCGCCAAGCGGCGGTGCGCTGCACGTCGATGCAGCCGCGGATGCCGCGCGACGGGCCATGACTCGCGGGGAGGCTGGGTTTGGCCGCATTGCCGAGGAAGACGGGACTGTTTCGTGCATTCAGGCGTCTGAAGCGCTGAATTTCCGGCACCGGCAGATAGTTCCTATGTTGAACGCGACTCAGAGCCTTCAGCCGGAGTTCCCCAAGGAGTTGTGTTTCCACTCCTTGCAGCCTAAAAACGGCAGTTCGGCCCCCGCCGCACCCAGTTCGGCGTTTGCCGCCACCGAGTTCCAACTGCTGCGCAGATCATCTTCTGGGTGACAACCGTTTTTGCTGCAACCAGTTGCGGCTACACGTAGATGGCGGATTCTGATGGTCGCAACTGCCGGATTTAGGTTCAGGCACACATATGGATCTCGACTCTGAGAGAGCGGAGTTGGGGCCTTCCAAATCATGAGGCTGATGGGTCACTCCAGCGTGACGGTATCGCAGCGATACGTTCACCCGTCATCGGACTCACTGGAGGACGCAGACGAACGTCTGATGGATCCCAGGGTTGTTCCGTTTTCCGCTACACTGATGTAGTGAGCAGTCGACCGCAGTCTAGTAGAAGTCCTTTCTCGTCTATCAGTTGGGCCCTTAGCACAATGGTTAGTGCAGCGGACTCATAATCCGTTGGTTGTAGGTTCAAGTCCTACAGGGCCCACCATGCCTCCCTGCGCTGCGCGGGGCTTGACAACGGCGTGGAGGGAGCCGCAATGGGGCCAGCAGAACCACATGGCACACCGAGGGAGGGCAGCCGTATGCGGATTGTGGAGCGCGTCTGCATTGACAGAGCCGACTTGCGGATGATGACGGACATGCAGTTGGCGCGGTTGGGACTCAGGATGCGGGACCGGCCAGAGGCGATACTGGAGTGTGTCGAATGCGGGCACCGGTGGCCGCCGGAGATCGATAGCGGCGGCAAACTGGCGTATGACTACTGGGTGTGCCCGGCGGGCTGTAATCAGAAGCAGGCAGCGGCCGGAGGACTCTGCGAAAATGGAGTTCCGTTTGCAGCGTCCTTCAGCCAGCCATGAACCCATTGCCGAGCCCCGTTCCCTACCTGACAGCCGCGCTTGTGCTGATAGCGGCATTCTGCGACCTGCGCAACCGCGAGATCCCGAACTGGCTGACTTTCGGCGGAATCGTGGCCGGGTTGGCGATCCATTTCTATCTCTCCGGCTGGCACGGACTGCAGTTGTCCTCCGCGGGCCTGGGACTGGCCGCGCTGGTGTTTGTGCCGATCTTCCTGATGCGGTGGCTAGGTGGCGGCGACGTGAAGCTGTGGGCAGCCGTGGGCGCGCTGACGGGGGCGACCAACCTGATTGTGATTTTCGTCTTCGATGCGCTGATGGGCGGCGTGGTGGCCCTGATCGCGGTGATCACGCGGGGCCGGTCGCGGCGGACTCTGCACAACATCCTGCGCATGTTCTCGGCGCTGCTCCATGGGAAGGCGCCGTACCGGGTTTCGGCGGAGTTAGAGGCGGGCAACGAGGAGTCCATGGGGATGCCGCATGCGGTGACGATCGCCTTGGCGACGCTACTGATTCTGTGGACCGCGACGCTGCCGCCACCGACGCGCTAACCTAACCGTCATGCGGCTTGGCATCGATTTCGGCACCACCCGCGTCGTGGTCTCCGCGGCCGACCGCGGCAACTACCCGGTGATCTGCTTTGAGTGTGCCGATGGGGCGGCGCGCGATTGGATCCCGCCGCTGATCGCGGTGGACAGCGGCGGACGGCGGTACTATGGCTGGGCGGCCTGGCAGGCGCTTGGCACAGGGGCAATGACGGTGGTCCGCTCCATCAAGCGGGTTCTGGGCGAGGCCGGGCCAGCCACGCTGATCGACCTGGGCGCGACGTCTCTGCCGCTCGGTCAGATCCTGAGTGAACTGGCGGCGCACATCCGGCAGGAGTTGCGTCCGCATTGCGGCGAGGAGCCGCTGGAGATTTTGTTGGGCGTGCCGGCCAACGCGAACTCCAACCAGCGATTCCTCACATTGGAGGCGTTTCAGGCGGCAGGCTTTGCGGTGATCGGGCTGCTCAATGAGCCCTCGGCGGCGAGCATCGAGTACGCTCACCGGTTGCAGGATCTGAGCGCAGCGGTGCCTGAGACGATCCTGGTGTACGATC
>JBBQLF010000436.1:0-4713 GCA_038327695.1 Bryobacterales bacterium | reverse complement strand
CGTGGCGGACGCGAGCGTGGAGCCGGCCGTGGCGGACGGGAGCGTGGAGCCGGCCGTGGCGGACGCGAGCGTGGAGCCGGCCGTGGCGGACGCGAGCGTGGAGATCGATGGGCAAAGCGTGGCGGGCGTTGTCCCATTGGCCCAGCGCGGCTATCACACGCTGGCTATTACACCAGGGAAACCGTTCGTTAAGGGCGCGCGCCTGAGTGCGTTGCCGGGCAACATTATCGTGACACCGGAGAAATAAGCATGGCTATCACTCGACGTCAGTTTGCCGGCGCGCTGGGCGCCGCACCGCTGGTGCAGGGCGCACAGGCAAAGCGCCCGAATATTCTGTGTGTCACTTGCGAGGACACGGGCCCGCATCTGCACGCATGCGGCGACGAGTATTCGGTAACGCCCAACCTGGACCGCCTGGCGTCACGCGGATCGATGTACTTCAACGCGTGGTCGAATGCGCCGGTGTGCGCGCCGGCCCGCACGACGATCATCAGCGGCGTTTATCCGACCTCGACGGGCGCTGAGCACATGCGATCGATGACGCGCCTGCCGGAGGGCATGAAGATGTTCCCGTCGTATCTGCGCGACGCCGGATACTACTGCACGAACAACGACAAGGAAGACTACAACCTGCAGAAGCCGGCGGGCACATGGGACGATTCGTCGAAGAAGGCGCACTGGCGGAACCGCGGCGCCGGGCAGCCGTTCTTTTCGATCTTCAACTTCATCAGCACGCACGAGAGCCAGATCCGGAAGCGGCCGCACACGCTGGTGCACGATCCAGCCAAAGTGCGCGTGCCGGCCTATCATCCCGACACGCCGGAGGTGCGGCACGATTGGGCGCAGTACTACGACAACATCACCACCATGGACGGCCAGGCGGGCAAGGTGTTGGCCGAGTTGCAGCAGGATGGGCTGGCCGACGACACCATCGTGTTGTTCTATGGCGACCACGGCTCGGGGATGCCTCGCAGCAAGCGCTGGCCGTACAACTCCGGGCTCAACGTGAGCATCGTGGTTTCGATTCCTGATAAGCTGCGTCACCTGGCGCCGAAGGGATACGCCGCCGGCGGCAAGACGGGCCGGCTGGTGGGCTTCGTGGATCTGGCTCCCACCATGCTGAGCCTGGCAGGGCTGAAGGCGCAGCCCTGGCATCAGGGGCAGGCCTTCCTGGGGCCGCAGGAAGCACCGGCGCGGCAGTACGTGCACGGCTTCCGCGGGCGCATGGATGAGCGGACCGATTGCGTTCGTACAGTGCGCGATGAGCGCTACGTGTACGTGAAGAATTACATGCCGCACAAGATCTACGGCCAGCACCTGAACTACATGTGGGAGACGCCGACCACGCGGGTGTGGAAGGAGCTCTACGATCAAGGCAAGCTCAACGAGGTGCAGCGCAAGTTTTGGGAACCGAAGCCGGCCGAGGAGTTGTTCGAGTTGAAGAACGATCCGGATGAGGTGAAGAACCTGGTGGGTGTGCCGGAGCACGCGGCGGCGCTGGAACGGCTGCGGGCGGCGCATCGCGAGCACACGTTGAAGATCCGTGACATAGGGCTGCTGGCGGAGAGCGAGATCCATGAGCGGGCCGGCAGCGGGACGCCGTACGAAGCCGGCCATAATGCGAAGAAGTACCCGTTGGAGCGGGTGCTGGCGGCGGCCGAACTGGCTTCGTCCGGTAAGAGCGGCGTGGACGGGCAGTTGACGAAGATGCTGGCTGACCCGGACAGCGGTGTGCGCTACTGGGGCGCCATGGGGTTCCTGATGCGCAAGTCGGCGGCCCCCTTGAAAAAGGCGTTGGCCGATACCGCGCCCGCGGTGCGGATTGTGGCGGCGGAGGGTGTGGGGTTGTACGGATCGGCAGACGATCTGAAGGCGGCGATGGCCGTCCTGGTGCCGTTGGCCGATGCCGCCGCGCAGGGTGCTTATCTGGCCATGCAGGCGCTGAACGCCATCGACACGCTGGGTGAGAAAGCGAAGCCGTGGCGGGCCGCCATCGCGGCGTTGCCGGCCGCAGCCCCGCAATCCCCGGAGCGGGTTCGCACGGAATACATCAAGCGTTTGCGCGAGCATATCGAGAAGACACTGGCCTGACCCTATGAACAGAAGAGCCTTTCTGGCAACGTCCGCCGCGGCCATGGCCGCGCCTTCGGCCCGCCGTTCCAATGTCGTGGTGCTGTTTGCCGACGACATGCGGTTCAACACAATCCGCGCATTAGGCAACAGCGAGATCAAGACGCCGCATCTGGACCGGCTGTGCGCGTCCGGCGTGGCGTTTGAGCGCGCGCACATCATGGGCGGGGACAGCGGCGCGGTGTGCATCGCCAGCCGCGCGATGCTGCTCTCCGGGCAGACGCTGTTTCATGCCATGAAGAATGTGCACGGGCCGAAGGAGCGCGCCGCCGAGTTCACGCTGATGGGCGAGCACTTTCGCAACTCGGGCTATCAAACGTACGGCATCGGCAAGTGGCACAATCCGCCGGCGATGTTCAACCGTTGTTTCGAGAATGGCTCGGCGATCTTCTTCGGTGGGATGAGCGATCACCTGAAGGTGCCGATTCACGACTATGACGCCGAGGCGCGCTACGGGCCGGAGCGGGCGCGGGTGGGCGGGAAGTTCTCCAGTGAGCTGTTTGCGGATGAGGCGATCCGGTTTATCAAAGGGCAGGATGGGAAGAAGCCGTTCTTCCTGTACACGGCTTTCACCGCGCCGCATGACCCTCGCATGGCGCCGCAATCCTATCTGGAGCAGTACTCGCCGGGCGCCATTAAGTTGCCCGAGAACTTCATGCCGCAGCATCCATTCGACAACGGCGAACTGAAGGTGCGTGACGAACTGCTGGCGGGATTTCCGCGGTCGCCTGGCGAGGTGTGCCGCCACATTGCGGCCTACTACGCGATGATCACGCATCTGGATTCGCAGGTGGGCCGAATCATGGAGACGCTGAAGGAGACGGGGCGCGAGAAGGACACGTTGATCGTGTTTGCGGGCGACAACGGGCTGGCGTTGGGCAACCACGGGCTGATGGGCAAGCAGAGCCTGTACGAACACAGCGTGCGGGTGCCGTTGATCTTCTCGGGGCCGGGCGTGCCGAAGAATCAGAAGCGCCAGGGGCTTGGGTACTTGCTGGACGTCTACCCGACCTTATGCGACCTGACGGGCACGCAGACCCCGGGCCACGTGGACGGCATGAGCCTGGCGCCGGCGATACGCAGCGTGAAGGGTGAGGCGCGGCCGGACCTGTTGCTGGCCTACCGGAACCTGATGCGCGGCTACAGCGATGGGGAATGGAAGCTGATCGCCTACAACGTCAACGGCAAACGCAAGACGCAGTTGTTCAACCTGAAGGAAGACCCTCATGAGGTGAACGACGTGGGCGAGATGGTGGAGGCGAAAGAGAAGATCGCGGAGCTGATGGGCAAGATGCGGGAGTGGATGAAGAAGGTGGACGACCCTACAGCCGCGGCTTGGGCGGTGTGACGCGGGTCCAGGCGACGACGCCCTGGCGGCGCATTTTGCGGCGGAAGACCTTGTCTGTGGCGGTGACGTAGAGCATGTCGAGTTGCGGGCCGCCGAAGACCAGGTTGGCGACCCCGGCGCGCGTGGGCTTGTTGAGAATCGCGCAGACGCGGCCGGTCTGATCGCAGACTTGAATGCCGAGAGCCGTGGCGAGGTAGAGGAAGCCCTCGGTATCGACGGTCATGCCGTCGGCCAGGCTGCGCGTGTCTTCCGGCATCTCCAGGCGGTAGAAGGGCTGCCCGTTGGCGAGCGAGCCATCCGGCTGCCGTTGGAACGACCAAGCCACCCGGCCCGCGTAGTCGCAGACGATGACCAGCGACTGATCGGATGAGAGGATGACGCCGTTGGGGAATCCGATTCCCTCGTGGACGATGCGCTTGCCGCCCTGGCCGTCGAGGAGCCAGACACGCTTGTCGCGCGGGTCCGTGACGTACATCGATCCTTCGGCGGTGATGGCGATGTCGTTGGTGCGGATCTCGGTGGCGATGGTGGATTCGGTGCCGTCCATCGCCCACGCCACAACACGCTGGCGGCCCGTCTGGCAGCCGTACAGGCGGCCGTCTGGGCCGAACATGAGCCCGTTGGTCCCGCCGGTGTCTTCTTTGAAAACAGTGACCTTGCCGTCCACGGCGGCGCGGTGAATGCGGTTGTTTGGGATGTCAGTGAAGTAGACATTGCCCTGGCGATCCACGGCCGGCCCTTCGGTGAACTTGTAGCCTTCTCCGACCAGTTCCCAGCCGCTGGAGGGATCGGTGATCTGGACGGAGAACTGGCGGTCACTACCGGCGCCGCCCTTTGACGCGGTGAGCGGCTGGCTGAAGCCGCGCCACAGCCAGCGGAGCGCGTCTGGGAGAATCGCCGCGCCGTGCTTGCTGTTGTGGGCTTCCGTGCCGGTGACGAACTTGTAGTCGTAGCCCGCGTATTTGAACGCCGAGGCCAGCGACTGGTTGGCCATCCACCACGAGCCGGGATAGGTGTCGAGATCCTTGTCTCCGTCCTGCAGGAAGACGCGCAGGGGCTTGGGTTCGGTCTTGCGAACGAGCGAGGGGTAGAGATCCGCGCCGCGCAGATTGGTGTAGCTGCCGATGAAGCTGAGCACGCGGCGGAAGGCGTCCGGGCGGTGCCAGGCGGCGGTAAAGGCGCAACTGGCGCCGGAACTGGAGCCGCCGATAGCGCGCAGGTTGGGGTCCGTCGTG
>JBBQLF010000435.1:0-4716 GCA_038327695.1 Bryobacterales bacterium | reverse complement strand
GTCTCAATCGGCGCTTGGCACTAATTGGAAGCCGAACTTGCGTGCTTTGCGTTCGAGCACAATGCCAGCCGCTCGCGCTACACGGTATCGCCAAGTTCTTTCCCTCTTTGACCCGCACCGCGGGACTATTGCTCGGAATTGAGGTGCGTCCGTCAGATGGCGCTTGCTGGTGCGCGCGGCTCGGAATTGAAGTGCGTCCTTCGGAGGGCGCTTGCTGGTGCGCGCTCATTCACGCGGTTACGGCATTAGCGTTGGATGCGGGCCGACCCGCCTTTGGCAAAGGCGCGGACCTGATCCACGGTCGCCATGGTGGTGTCGCCGGGATAGGTGGTGAGCAGCGCGCCGTGGGCCCAGCCGAGATTCACGGCCTCCTGCGGTTCCTCGCCGGTCAGCAGTCCGTAGATGAACCCGGAGGCATAGCCATCGCCGCCGCCCACGCGGTCCAGCACGTCGAGGTCGGCCGTCTTGGACATGTAGGTCTGGCCATCGATCCAGGCCACCGCGCCCCAGGCATGCCGGCACGTGGAATGGACTTCCCTGAGAGTGGTCGCGACGATCTTCACGTTCGGATACTTCTCCACGACCTTGCCGATCATGGCAAAGAAGGTGCTGGGATCCAGCTTGGACTTCGCCGCGACCTCGGGCCCCGGGATGCCGAGCCCCATCTGCAGGTCTTCCTCGTTGCCGACGATGACATCGACATGCTCCACAATCCGGTGCAGCACAGACAGGGCGCGCTCATGGCCGCCCCAGATGTTCCACAGCTTCGCACGGTAGTTCAGGTCAAAGGACGTCACGGCGCCATGCGCCTTGGCGGCCTTCATCGCCTCGATGATCAGCTCGCCGGTGGTCTCCGAAAGCGCCGCGAAGATGCCGCCACTATGGAACCACTTCACGCCCTGGCCGAAGATCTCATCCCAGTTGAAGTCGCCCGGCTTGAGCTGTGCGCCGGCCTCGTTGGAACGGTTGTAGAACACCACAGGGGCGCGTACGCCGTGGCCGCGGTCAGAGTAAACGGCAGCCATGTTCGGCCCGTTCACGCCGTTGTGCTTGAACTCCTTGTAGTAGGCCTTGACGCCCATGGCCTTCACGCGCTCGTTGATCAGAGCGCCGATCGGGTAGTCCACCATGGCCGACGCGACGGCGGTGCGCAGCCCGAAGCAATCGGCCAGGTTGGCGGCGCAGTTGAACTCGCCGCCGCTGACGTGGATCTGGCACTCGGCAGCCTTGCGGAACGGGATGATGCCCGGATCCAGCCGGTGCACCAGAGCGCCGAGGGAGAGGAAGTCCAGCGAGGCATTCTCGCGAATATTGAGTCCGTATTTCATAGGTAAATCCTCGCCCTAGACGGTGTAGATACCGGAAGCCACGCGTCCGCCGTGACCGGTCCAGTTGGTGTGGAAGAACTCGCCGCGGGGCTTGTCGACGCGCTCATAGGTGTGGGCGCCGAAGAAGTCGCGCTGCGCCTGCAGCAGGTTGGCGGGCAGCCGGCCGGTGCGGAAGCCGTCATAGAAGCCGAGCGCGGTGGTGAACGCCGGGGTGGGCACGCCGTATTCGATGGCCTGAATGATCGCCCTGCGCCAGGCAGGCTGATAGCTGACGACCAGCTTGGTGAAGAACTCGTCCAGCAGGAGATTGGTCAGATCCGGGTTCTTGTCGAAGGCGTCCTTGATTTTGCCGAGGAAGCGGCTGCGGATGATGCAGCCGCCGCGCCACATCAGGGCGATGCCGCCGAAGTTCAGTTTCCAGCCCTGTTCCTTGGCCGCCTCCCGCAGCAGCATGTAGCCCTGGGCGTAGGAGACGATCTTGGAGCAGAACAGCGCGCGGCGCACGTCTTCGATAAAGGCGGCGCGGTCATGAGTCGCCTTGTGGGCCGGGCCGGGCAGAACGGCCGACGCCTTCACGCGCTCGTCCTTGATGGCAGAGAGACAGCGCGAAAACACGGCTTCGCCGATGAGAGTCACGGGCATGCCCAGATCGAGAGCGCTGAGACAGGTCCACTTGCCGGTGCCCTTCTGGCCGGCCGTATCGAGGATCTTGTCGATAATGGGCGAGCCGTCTTCGTCCTTCTTGGCGAAGATCTGCTGCGTGATGTCGATCAGGTAGCTATCGAGTTCACCCTTATTCCATTCGGCGAAGACTTCATGCAGTTCGTCCGGCGTGAGACCGAGCGCGTCCTTGAGCAACTGGTAGGCTTCGCAGATCAACTGCATGTCGCCGTATTCGATGCCGTTGTGCACCATCTTGACGTAGTGGCCGGCGCCGTTCTCACCCACCCACTCGCAGCACGGCGAGCCATCGTCCACCTTGGCCGCGATGGCCTGGAAGATCTCCTTCACATGCGGCCAGGCGGCCGGGTTGCCACCGGGCATGATGGACGGGCCGCGGCGCGCGCCCTCTTCGCCACCGGACACGCCGGTGCCGATGAAGAGGATGCCCTTGGCGGCCAGCGCCGCCGTGCGGCGATTGGTATCCGGGAAGTGGGAGTTGCCGCCATCGATGATGATGTCGCCCTCTTCCAAGTGGGGCAGGATCTGCTCGATCATCTTGTCGACGGTGTCGCCGGCCTTGACCATGAGCATGACGCGGCGGGGCCGCTTGAGCAGTTGCACGAGCTCTTGCATCGAGTGCGCGCCCACGACCTCAGTGCCCTTCGCCTCGTTGTTGATGAACTCGTCGACCTTTGAGACGGTCCGATTGAAAACGGCCACTTTGTAGCCGTGGTCGTTCATATTAAGAACCAGGTTCTGGCCCATTACCGCCAGGCCGATCAAGCCGATATCACAACTCGCGTTCAACATAGAATCTCCTGATGAATTGGGCGCTGCTGGTATGCCAGCGCGTCCGCTTTCATTCTATCCAGAATCGGCTGTAGGTGTCCGGGAGTTTCAGGGCTTCAGGTCGGCTCCATTGCATTATGGCCGCGAGGGTACATGATAAAGAGATGCTGCGCACCGGGATTCTCCTCCTCCTCTCGATCTCCGCTGTCCGGGCTGGCGACTGGCTGCAGTGGCGCGGGCCGCACTTCAACGGAGTCGCCGACGGAGACGCCCCCGTGGAATGGTCCGACACGAAGAACGTTGCGTGGAAGCTGCCCATCGCCGGACGCGGCTTCTCGACGCCGGTCATCGCCGGCAAGCGGATTTTCCTCACCACAGCGATTCCCAAGACCGATGCGGCCAGCGAACACAAGTTCGTGGTGATGGCGATCGACCGCGACACCGGCAAGGTGATCTGGGAGCAGACCGCGATTGAGGCGGTGCCGCACGAGCGCTACCATGGCCGCTACGGCAGCTACGCCTCCTATGCACCCACTACGGACGGCAAGCACGTCTGGGCGCACTTCGGCTCCTACGGCATCTACTGCTATGACCTGGATGGCAAACTGGTCTGGAAGAAGGACCTGCCGAAGATGCGCATGAGAAACGCCTTCGGCGAGGGCGGTGCGCCGGTGCTGGCCGGCGACCGGCTGATCCTGATGCTGGATCAGGAGGCCGGCTCGTTGATCACGGTGCTCGATAAGAACACGGGTAAGGAGCTGTGGAAGAAGGACCGCGACGAAGTCAGCACGTGGACGACGCCGCTGGTGATTGACGATCTCGCCGTCGTCAGCGCGACGAACAAGGTGCGGGCGTACAACATCGCAAGCGGCGACGTGGTGTGGGAGTGCGGCGGCCTGGGCGTCAACGCGATCCCGATGCCGGTGCGGGCCGGTAACCTCGTCATCGTGATGACGGGATTCCGCAGCCCCAACCTGCTCGCCATCCAGCTCGGGCGCAAAGGCGATCTGACCGGCACCGACGCAATCGTCTGGACCAATCAGCGCGGCAACTCCTATACCGCCGCGCCGGTGGTGCACGGCGGCACCTTCTACAACGTCACCGACAACGGCATGCTGAACGCGGTCCGCGCGGCCGACGGCGAGGTGTACTACCGCCAGCAGCGCCTGCCCAAGGGGTACAACTTCAAGGCATCGCCGGTGGCCGCCAACGGCAAGCTCTACCTGGCCACGGAGGAGGGCGACGTGGTGATTGTCAAGCTGGGTGAGAAGTTCGAAGTGCTGGCCACCAACACGCTGACCGATCAGTTCTTCGTGGCGAGTCCGGTGATCGTGGATGGCTCGCTGTACCTGCGCAGCGCGCAGGCGCTGTACTGCATTCGCACGCAGTAGCTGGCTCTACCGGGATGCCGCTACGGCGGTGACGATGTCCCAGTTGAAGAGCACGAAGCGGTGGAGTTCGGCTTCCAGGATGCGCTCCTGATCCGAGTGGGCACCGAATCCTTTGGCGGCGTCCTCTTCGTCCTGCAGAGGACCGATGCCGTAACACTGCACGCCACGGTTCTGCAGATAGACCTTGTCCGACGCTCCGGTGGACATGATGGGCAGCACGGGCGCGCCCGGATAGACGCGTTTCTGGGCGTCTTCCATGGCGCGGAACAAGGGCGTCTCCAGCTTGGACGGCGGTGCGGGCGGGCGCGTGGAGGCATCGACAATCACGCGGACGTTGGGATCGGCGACGGTCTTTTCGAGTTCGCGCTGGAGCCACGGCAAGTCCTCGCCCGGGGCCATGCGCACGTCAAACAGCGCCTCCGCCTCGGCGGGGATCACGTTTTTGCGGGAACCGCCCTTGAGCATCGTGGCCGAAAGAGACGTGCGCAGCATGGAGTAGTGCATGGGTTCATGCAGCCGCAGGTACTCCTGGATGGCCGGGCCTT
>JBBQLF010000434.1:0-4717 GCA_038327695.1 Bryobacterales bacterium | reverse complement strand
GATGACATCGTGCCGGGTCGCCTCGCTGACCGCAATCACCGTCTCAGCCCGCATCATGCCCCGGCGCGCCTGGAAGCGTCTGACCTCGTGGCGCCAGCCCGAGGGCGAGTCATACACGATGGTGGAAAGATCGTGCACGGTAACGACGAAGGGCCGGGACAGAAAGATGGGCACGGCATTCAAAGGAATATGGGTCAGGTCCGGCTTCAGCGAACGCGCGAAGAGCGGGAACGCGATGTGATCAATATTCTCGCTGTCGTTGCGTTCGTAGGGAATGCGCTGGAAGTTGGCGGGCAGTCCATCGAACTCATGTGAGTCACTCTTGTGCGATACCAGCAAAAACTGGTGGGGCGCGTTCAATGTGGCGAAGCCCCGGAGCAGGTTCCGAATATAGGTGCCGAATCCGAAATCCCTGACGTGTCTGGCGTCGAGCAAGATACGGAGTGGCATGGGTGGATATCCGGGCTCAGGCCGAAGCGGGCTTCATCCGCCAGGAGTAGAGGGGGAAGCGGTCTGTCAGCGCCTTGACGCCCGTCCGCACAGCGGCCAGGTTGTCTTCCACCGAAGGCGCATCCAGCACCTGGGCGATCAGCACGGCCACCTGGGCCATCTCCACCTCAGTGAAGCCGCGCGTGGTCACCGCCGGGCTGCCCAACCGGATGCCGCTGGGGTTGAGCGGCGGATTGGGGTCAAACGGGATGCCGTTCTTATTGACCGTAATCCAGGCTTCGTCCAGCGCCTTTTCAGCCTCCTTGCCGCGCAGCCCTTTGGCGAAAATATCCACCAGCATGACGTGCGAATCGGTACCGCCGGAGACGACTCGGAAGCCGGCCGACTGCATGGCAGCGGCCAGGGCCTTTGCATTGGCAATCACCTGCTTCTGGTAGACGGCGAATTCCGGTGTCATCGCTTCCAGGAAGCAGGTCGCCTTGGCCGCCATCACATGCACCAGCGGGCCGCCCTGGAAACCGGGGAAGACCACTTTGTCAATGGCCGCGCCGTACTGCGCCCGCGCCAGGATGATGCCGGATCTGGGTCCGCGCAGCGTCTTGTGCGTCGTGGAGGTGACAATATCGGCCTGCTCGCAAGGGTTGGGATAGAGGCCCGCGGCCACCAGCCCAGAGAAGTGCGCCATGTCGACCAGGAACAGCGCGCCTACCGAATCGGCGATCTGGCGGAAGCGCTTGAAGTCGATAATCCGCGAATAGGCGCTGGCGCCGGCGATGATCAGCTTCGGCTTGTGCTCTTCGGCCAGCCGCGCCAGTTCCTCGTAGTCGATGAGCTCGTTGTCGGTCCGGACGCCATAGGGCACGATGTTGTACGTCTTGCCCGAGAAATTCAGCGGGTGGCCATGAGTCAAATGGCCGCCATGGGAGAGGTTCATGCCGAGGATTGTGTCCCCGGGGTTCAGGACTGCGGCGTAGGCAGCCTGGTTCGCCGACGAACCCGAATGCGGCTGGACGTTGGCGTACTCGGCATGGAACAGCGCCTTGGCGCGATCCCGGGCCAGGTTCTCCACCACATCGGTCCACTCGCAGCCGCCGTAATAACGCCGGCCCGGATAGCCTTCGGCATATTTGTTGGTGAAGACGCTGCCGGTGGCCTCCAGAATGGCCTCTGAGGTGAAGTTCTCGCTGGCGATCAACTCCAGCCGCGAGTGTTGACGTTCCACCTCGTGCTGGATGGCCTCGGCCACCTGCGGATCCACCTCGGCCAGGGGCCGGCTCATGCGCTGCAGTTCGTTCATTAGCTCGCTCTCTCCATGCCTGAAATTTTGTCCACGCGCCTCTGATGACGGCCCCCTTCGAACGGCGTCTGCAAGAAGACGTCGACCAGGGCTGCCGCCTGTTCCAGATTGTTGTAGCGCGCCCCCAGCGTCAACACGTTGGCGTTGTTGTGGCGCCGCGCAAGTTCCACCTCATCGGTGTTGAACGCCAGCGCCGCCCGCACCCCTTCCACTTTGTTGGCCGCCATGGACATGCCGACCCCCGTGGAGCACACCAGTATTCCGCAATCGGCCTCCCCTCTGGCCACGGAGTGAGCGACCGCGGAGGCGTAGTCGGGATAGTCCGTGGACTCGCTGGAGTGGGTGCCGAAATCCACTAGCTCCAGGCCCTTCGCCTCCAAAGCAACCCGTAATTGTTCCTTCAGGGCAAAACCGGCGTGGTCAGCACCAATAGCGATTTTCATGGGAAGAAACTCAAGTTTATCATGACCCTGGGTGACATCCCCGGCGTGGGCATCCAGAGGGCGCATCCGCGGACAAACCGGCCCCAACGCCACCAGTCGCCTAGCGGCTCTCGCCGCGTTGCCTGGGACGCACGTACTCGAATTCAACCCAGCCCTGCTTGCCGGCCAAGGGGCCCTCGGTCACCTCCACGCGACGACGGCTTTCGGCTTCATCGGTCACTTTGACAACGGTGCCCACCGGCACGGCGAACGCGGCACCGCTGGCGGCGGAACCCTGGAGAGACGCCACATCCTTTTGGGCCATGGCCACGTTCACAGAATAAGTGTTCTTCTGGTCCCGTGCCAGCCAGACGGTGTCACCCACCGTGCTTGCCACCACGCCGGTCTCGCCCGTGTGAAGCATGTGCGCGTAATTGGTCTCCGGCTTGAGCTTCCAGATGCGCCCGACCCCGTACAACACGGCAAATCCACCCAGGAACACCAGGACATAAAGGAGTTTTTTCATCGCCGAACCCTCTCGTGCGATCAACGATGAGCCTTTTCAGGCCTGGATCGCAACTAGAGTATATGGCCAGCGCTACAGTCTCGCAAGCGGCAAAGCGGAGACACTAGCCGACTCCCGTGGAGCGCCTTGCTATACTTGGAACTTGACGATGGTGTACGGCTTTGCGCGAGTGGCTGCCTTGTTTCTCGGTGCGGTCATCGTGTCCGCCCAGACGCCGCTGGCCTCGCCCCCTGGCAAGCTCTCTCTGCTCCTGTTCGTTCTGGCCGACTGCCCCATCTCCCGCAGGCTGGCGCCGGAGTTCCGCCGCATCTGCAACGATTATTCGCCGCGCGGCGTCTCCTGCACCCTGGTTTTCGTGGATCCGGACACGAAGCAGGTGCAGGCCCGGCAGCACCTTAAGGATTTCGCACTTGAGCCCATGCCCTTCATCATCGATACGCGCCATCAGTTGGTCCAACGCACCGGGGCTACCGTCACGCCGGAGGCCGCCGTCCTGGACTCAAACTCCAGGCTGCTGTATCTGGGGCGGATCGACGACTCGCACGTCTCCTGGACCAAGAGCCGGCCCGCCACGCGCCACGATCTGCGCGATGCCCTGGACTCCGCCCTCGCCGGCCGCGCTGTGCCCCGTCCGCGTACAGAAGCCATCGGCTGCTATATCTCTCCATTGCCCTCCGATTCCGACAAGGATTAGCCCAATGAAGTCCATTCCCCTGATCGCCGGACTCCTGATCGGAGTCTCCCTGTTCGCCGCGACGCCCACTTTCAGCGAGCACATCGCACCCCTTATCTTTGCCAACTGCACGTCGTGCCACCGGCCGGGGGAAGCTGGGCCTTTCCCGTTCACGAGCTACGAAGAGGTTGCCAAGCGAGGCAAGATGATTGCCGCCATCACGAAGGCGCGCACCATGCCCCCCTGGCAAGCGGAGAAGACCGCCTACGCCTTTTCGAACGAGCGCACACTCACCGCCGCGCAGATCGAACTGATCCAGGAATGGGTGCGTGGCGGCATGCCGCGCGGCGACGCTTCCCGGCAGCCGCCACTGCCGAAATTCCCGCAAGGATGGCAACTGGGCCAGCCGGACTTGATCGTCAAAATGCCGAAGTCGTTCCGCGTGCCGGCCGAGGGCGCCGACATCTACCGGCACTTCGCCTTCCCAGTGGGCTTGCCGGAGGACAAGTGGGTACGAGCCATCGAGTTCCGGCCCGGCGCGCGCAGTGTGGTGCACCACGCCCTGCTGTACTTTGATACGGCCGGCATGTGGCAGGCGCAGGACGGCCAGGGCGGCAAGCCCGGTTTTGACGAGTACAACTCGCCCGTCAGCAAGCGGCAGCGGGTGGCCACGTGGGCTGTCGGCGGCAATCCGCGCTCCTACCCGGATGGCATCGCCGTAAAACTTCCCAAGGGCGCTGACTTAGTTGTCCAGACCCACTTCCATCCCACGGGCAAAGAGGAGGACGAGACCTCTTCGATCGGCATCTACTTCGCCGCCGCGCCTCCGGCCAGGACGTGGGCGGAACTCCAACTGCCCTATTTCTTCGGCATCGGCGCCGGCATCGACATCCCCGCTGGCGATCCGGCCTACACACTGACCGAGTCCATCACCCTGCCCGTCGATGTGGAGGCCTTTTCCAGCTTCGCCCACGCGCACTTCATCGGCAAGGAGTTCCGTCTTACCGCCACGCTGCCCTCCGGCCAGGCCCAGGATCTGCTCTGGATCAGGAAGTGGGATTTCGCCTGGCAGACGCTGTACAACTACCAGGACCGCATAGCGCTTCCCAAGGGCACCAAACTCACGGCCCGCATTGTCTGGGACAACAGCGCAGCGAACCCTTCCAATCAGTTCAATCCGCCCCGTCCGATCAAGTGGGGCGAGGCCTCCACCGATGAAATGGGCAGCATCAGCCTGGATGTTATCCCGGCGCGCGAGTCGGACCTGCCTGCACTGACAGCCGGTCTGCGAAGACATCGTCAGATGGCGGAAGCCTCGCGGATGCTCTCAGCGGAGCGTGCGCTGGAAA
>JBBQLF010000433.1:0-4719 GCA_038327695.1 Bryobacterales bacterium | reverse complement strand
TCTCGCGATAGGCGGAGTAGCCAATGGCCGCCTCATTGACTGTGGTCGGGTTGATGGATGTGGTGAGGCTCAGCATGGAGCTGTCGCCGTGCCGGGTTTGGACGGCCTGGAACAGCGGGAAGGGGTTGAAGCTGTAGTTGGACGTCGATTCCTGGCTGCCCGGCATGAAGCGGAAACTGAGCTGCCAGGCCGGCTTGATGTTGTAGTCGCCGCGGTAAATCTGATCCATGGCGCTGGTGGGCTGGCTGCCGGCGTTGTAGAAGTTGCCGCCGGGGCCGACGTAGTTGGGATCGGGATAGATTTTGCCGAGGTAGCGGCCGTAGGCGCTGATGCGGGCGGTGGGGATGACGTTGCCGGGGAATGGGGCGCCCGTGGTTGGGTCCAGAGGCTTGATGGCGCTGGCATTGAAGTCCCCGCCCTTTTCGGCGGCGGTGGGGACGTTGATGAATTTCTGGGTGAATCCGGGGGTCTTGCGGGCTTCAAAGCCAACGAAGAAGAAGAGCTTGCTCTTGTCCTGGTTCCACTTGCCGGGGATGTAGGCGGGGCCGCCGAGCGTGGCGCCAAAGTCGTGATACCGCAAGTGCGGGCGGCCGCCGGTGACGAACTGCTGGGCGGCGAAGGCTTCGCTGAGGAAAAATTCGAAGGCCGAGGCATGGAAGGTCTGCGTGCCGCGCCGCGTAGTGTAGGCGATCTGCGCTCCGGTGGTCCGGCCGTACTCGGCCGCATAGTGGCTGGTGGCGACCTTGAGTTCCTCAATGAAATCGACGCCGACGATGTTGTTCTGCGTGACGCCGTCCTTGGTGTTGGTGTTGCTGATGCCGTCGACTGTGATGAAGTTGGTATCTTTGCGCTGGCCGTTGATCTGGAGGCCGCCCATGGAAAAGCTGGTTCCGCGGAAATCGGTGGAGAAGTTGCCGTATCGCGAGACGACGCCGGGCATGATGCCGAGCATGTAGTAAGAGTTGCGGCCGGCGAGTGCGAAGTTCTGCAACTGTTGCATGGTGACCGTGCGGGAGACTTCGCCGTTGGCGGTCTCAATGATGGGGGCGTCGGTGGTGACATCTATCTTTTCGGCCGTTTGCCCGATTTCGAGCTGGAACTTCAGGTTCAAGATCTGGTCGCCGTCCAGCCGCAGATTGGTGCGGGTCAGGGCCTTGAAGCCGGGCGCTTCAATGCGGACCTCGTAGTTGCCGACCGGCAGGCTGAGAACGGTGAAGAGCCCGCTCTCATTGCTGGTCGTTTCGCGCTGCAAACCGATCGACAGCGACTGGACCGTAATCTTGGCCAACGGTACAACGGCGCCGGCGGGGTCTAAGACCTCCCCGGAGATGGCTCCGCGGGTTTGGGCATGGAGCAGAACTGTCCCCAGAGACAGCGCGGTAAGTAAGACGAGACGGCGCATCCGGACCTCCCTAAACAACCTTGGAGGAAGTGTAGCACCAACGCCGCCGAATACCGATAGTATTTTGGGGCGCTCAGACTTCCAGGCCGATGGAGCGCATCAGTTCCAGGGCATTGCTCTTGGTCACCACGCCCGGACGAATCCTGTAGTCGAACGTCATGCGGCCGTCTTCGAAGTGGTCCTCAAAGTGGAGGTTCACGCCCTCCATCTGGGTCAGGGCGAGGTCGTGCGTGGTAATGACACCGATGGCGGAGCGGTGGAGCAGGCCTTGGACCACGCCCGTGGCGCCGATGCGGCGGTCGTGCGAGTTGGTGCCGCTCAGCAGCTCATCCAGCAGGAAGAGCAACGGCGTCGCGCCAGCGGTGAGATCCACCAGCTTGCCCAATCGCGTGATCTCGGTAAAGAACCGGGACCGGCCTTCCTGGAGCGAATCCACCACCCGGATGGAGGCGCCCAGCGCGAGGCTGGAAAGTGTCAGGCCCTCCGCCCGCACCGGCGCGCCGGCCAGGGCGAGCACAGTGTTGACGCCGATGGTGCGGAGCAGCGTGCTCTTGCCGGACATGTTGGAGCCGCTGACGATGACCAGAGGCTGGCCTGAGTCGAGCCGGATGCTGTTGGGCACAACGCGGGGGCCGGGCAGGAGCGGGTGGGCCAGATTGAGCCCCTCGAACAGCGCCGGGCCGGCCACCACACGGGGGAAGGGATCCGCCGGGTGCTCAAAGGCGTAGCCGGCCAGGGAGGCGAGTGCTTCAAATTCGCCGAGGGCCTCGATCCAACGGCCGATCCGTGGGCCGTGGGCCAGGCGCCATTTCTCGATGGCAATGGTGAAATGGGTGCTCCAGAGCAGGAGCGCGGCGATGGGGGCGAAGAATGTGTTGTGGCGCGATTCCAGTTGAGTAAAGAGCTTGGCCAGCCGCGCGATCTGGCGGGACGGCGACAGACCTTCGGCGGTGAGCCCGCTCAGCAGGGCGGCCAGGTGCGGGGACTGGAAACGCGCCGCTTCCACCCGGGCCAGCAGGCCAGCCATCAGGTGCAGTTCGTGAGCGGGCTTGTCCAGACTCTCGGCCGATTCCTTCACTCGCGCCCGGAGGTGGAGGCCGAATGCGGATTGCACCAGCAAAGCCAGCAGGAAGGGGATGCGGTTGTCCCACAGGCCCCAGACGATGGCGCTGGCCAGCGTGCATGCCGGCAGCACGAAGGCGGCGGCGCGGTGCCAGGGGTGCCGCAGGAGCGCGGGCGCGGCGGCCCAGCGGGCGAGTTGATCCGGGTGGATGGCGGAGCGAAGGGTTTCGCCGATGAGGGCCAGATCCTCGCGGAGATCGAGCTGGGGGCGGAGTTCGGCGACGGCGGTCTGGCGGGATTCGATCAGGGCCTGCGGGGCGGCCGCCAGTAGCCAGCGGGCCAGGCACTCCTCGCCGGCTTGGGTCCGGGCGGAGCAGAGAAGCTGGAACAGTGAGCCGTGGCCGAACAGGTCCAGCGAATCGGCGTAGGGGTGGTCTGGGGGCGGGAAGCGCGAGCCGTCCTCGCCCTGGCCCGGCCAGGTGCCGTTCAGCCGGGCGAGGCCGCGCTCCCAGAATGCGGCCGCGGCCCGGGCAGTCTGGAGACCGCGAAGTGCCCGTTGGTGGATGGTGGCCAAGGCGGCGAAGACGGCGATGGGCGCCACCATCCAGATGGGATGGCCGGTGTGGTGAATGAAGATCAACCAGAAGAGAAAGACACCGGAGAATGCCGCGCCCAGCCGGGCATAGCCGAGCAGTTCGTCCTGCCGCGACAGTGCCGCGATCCGGGCGCGCTGCCGGTCCAGGCGTTGATGGTACTCGGACTGGGGCGTCACTGGTTCCTAGGCGGCCAGGGCCTCTTTGAGGGCGGTTAGGAGCAGTTGGACGTTCTCCGGGCTGGAGCCGTAGCCCATGGTGCCGATGCGGAAGACCTTCCCGGCCAGCGGGCCGAGGCCGCCGGCGATCTCGATGCTGTAGTGGGCCATCAGGTGCTTGCGGATCTTCAGGTCGTCGGCGCCGGCCGGCAGCAGCGGGGTGTTGAGGGTCCATAGGCGCTCGCCGGCGGCCACCAGCATGCCCATGCCCAGTTCGGCCACACCGGCCACGAAGGCCTCATGGTTGGCTTTGTGGCGCGCCCAGCGGTTCTCCAGGCCTTCTGAGGCGATGATGGCCAGCGCTTCGCGCAGGGCGTAGAACATGGAGATCGGCGCGGTGTGATGATAGCGGTGGGCGTTCTCGTAGTAGTCGAGTAACAGCTTGAGATCCAGATACCAGCTCACTGACGGCATGGGCCGCGCCCGGAGGTATTCCAGGGCGCGCGGCGAGCAGGTGATGGGCGCCAGGCCGGGCGGGCAGCCCAGGGCCTTCTGCGTGCCACTGTAGGCGATGTCGATGCCGGCCTCATCCACGCGGACGGGCATGCCGCCGAGGCTGGTCACGCAATCTGCGATCACCAGCGCGCCGGCGTCGTGGGCGGCGCGGCAGATGCCGTCGCCGGGCGTGAAGCACCCAGTGGAGGTTTCGGCCTGGACGAAGGCGACGAGCTTGGGTTGCTCAGCCTGGATGAAGGCGCGCGCCTCGGCGTCCGTATAAGTCTGGCCCCACGGCTTCTCGCAGCGCGCGATGACAGCGCCGTGGCGTTTGGCCATTTCAGTCAGGCGGTCACTGAAGTAGCCATTGGCAAAAATGCCAACCTTCATGCCGGGCTCGACGAAGTTTGTGACGGCGCATTCCATGCCGGCGCTGCCGGTGCCGGAGATGACCATGGTGAACTCGTTGGTGGTGCCGAAGCAGGTCTGGAGCCAGCCGCGGATCTCCTCATTGACTTGGAAGAAGAAGGGATCGAGGTGGCCGACGATGGGCTGCCCCATGGCTTCATAGACGCGGGGATGGACCGGAGACGGGCCGGGTCCGAAGAGGTGGCGCACTGGCGCTTGCAAAGCCGGAATCATAGGTTCAGTGTAGTCGATCCAGGCGAAACTCTCCGGTCGGCCGGCTGACGGCCTGTCAGGGAATCACCTTGCCAGCTCGGCACGCCCGCTCCGTCGAAAACGATGCTTCTTGTCCGCCATGCGTGCCCGCCCCCTTCGCTGCTAGCGGCATTTTCATTACTTCCGGTGACCCGCAGGGCTATACTGGCTTGCTCGCGCGCGCGGCTCCGAATAAAGGCCGCCCGTGGCCGCCGATCATCGGGCCGTTATACTGGCTTGCTCGCGCGCGGCTCCGAATAAAGGCCGCCCGTGGCCGCCGATCATCGGGCCGTTATACTGGCTTGCTCGCGCGCGGCTCGGAATAAAGGCCGCCCGTGGCCGCCGATCA
>JBBQLF010000432.1:0-4735 GCA_038327695.1 Bryobacterales bacterium | reverse complement strand
ACTGGGCCGGGCAGCGGCGTCTCTACTTCTCCAAAACCTTTTCGATCTGGCCGACCTTCTTCTGGATGGTGCCGGCCAGTTTCTCGGTCTGGCCTTCGGACTTGAGCTTGGGGTTATCGGTCACCTGACCCACCTTCTCCTTCACTCCGCCCTTGAGTTCGTGCATCTTGCCTTTGATCTGATCGGTTGTACTCGGTTTCATGTTGTTTCTCCTTCTTTCTTTGTTTCAAACACGCTCCCATGGAGCGATCGCGACCGGTTGACCCGGTCAATCCTACTGGTGCGCCGCGAGCTTGCTGGTCGCCGGGTAGTCCGCGCTGGCTTCACCTGTCGATGAGATGTCCTGGGCCCCCGTCTGCTTCAGCAGGTCCTTCGCCCGGGTGACTTCCTCTGTCGTATCGCAGTGAACGGAGAGCAAAACTCCGCCCTCCTTGATATGGCCTTCGTAACGCTTCGCTTCGAACTCGGGGATGCCCATGCCCACCAGTGCGCCGATCAGTCCGCCGACGGCGCCGCCGGCTCCGAGACCGGCAAGCGCACTCAAGATGGGCCCGGCGGCGAGAAGTGGACCCACTCCGGGAATCGCGAGCGCTCCGAGCCCGGCCAGCAGGCCAAGCGTTCCCCCAATCGCTCCGCCAGCCGTCACTCCGGTAGCGGTGCCTTCCGGGGCCTTTGTGTTCTTCTCGTGTGCGAAGTCCTTGGATCCCTGATGATCAGGGAGCAGTACTGAGATATCGTCGTTGGCGAAGCCGGCGGCCAAAAGGTCGTCGACGCTCCGTTCCGCCTGATTGCCCGTATGGTAGATGCCGAACACTGCTGTTTTGGTAATTGACATATTCGTACTCCTGGCCGCGATCACTCATGCTTCCTGGAAGGGATGCATGTACCTTTCAAGTGCATTCGCAGGGCCAGTCGGATGTCCGGCGGGGAAATCCAACGTACTGTCTGTTCAAACTGGAGACTGGCGAGACAGCAGGGCAGCAAAAGCGGCTCCTAAGAGCGTGCGATCTTCCTATCCCTCTATAGGGCTCCGCGCTCGCCAACGCTTGCCGGAGCCGTCCGCACTTTGACCATCAGCGGTCACCTGACCGTATTTCGTTAATTCTCCTGAGCTCCTCCCAGTGCGTTGTGCCCATCGCGGGAGCACTTCGGCGGCAAGACTGGCATCAATGGCGCTGTCCGAAGACGTTTGGCCCTTCTCCTGCTTACAAGGGCTCGTCCGGAATCGAATCAAAGGAAGCTTTATGAAAACCCTCAAATCGTGTGTGTTCGTGCTGGCGGTGGCCGTAGCGGGTACGCTGGCAGGTTGTTCCACAACGTCCACCAAGTCAGCCGACGTGTCAGGCAGCATCCGCACATCGCTGGATTCGTCCGGCTTGAAAGATGTGTCGGTCAGTCAGGATCGTGACAAGGGTGTTGTCACCCTGACTGGGCACGTCACCTCGGACGCAGAGAAGGCACAGGCCGAATCCCTCGCGAAGTCCATCGCCGGCGCACAGGTTGTCTCGAACGAGATCGCAGTGATGCCGCCAGGCGCCGAGAAGGACGCCAAAGACGCGAATTCAGCCCTGGATAAGGGTATCGAGGGTAATCTGGATGCGGCCCTCATTAAGGAAAAGCTCAATGACAGCGTGAAGTACAGCGTCAACAATCGTGTCGTCACACTGACTGGTGACGTGAACTCGCCGGCGTTGCGGGCACGGGCCGAAGTGGTTGCGACCGGAATCCTCAACGTGCAGCAAGTAGTGAATGAGCTGCAGGTCAAGGGACAGAAGGCGACGTCCTCGAAATAGGGGCGGTTGAAAGACCGGGAACAGGCAGGCGTACGACCATGACCAAGACTAAACTGAACGAATTCCGAAAAGCCCTGGAAAGCAAACAGGCTGAATTGGGAAACGGAGACAGGAACCGCGAGGTTCTCACAATCGAGTCGAGCCCGGATGAGATGGACCGAATCCAACACGCCAGCGAGCGGGAGTTCGCCATCGACAAGTTGGAGCGGAACTCCGTTCGGTTGAGCGAAGCGCGTGCCGCGCTTCGCCGCATGGAGAAAGGCACTTACGGAATCTGTGTCGAGTGCGAGGAGGAGATCAACCTGAAGCGCCTCGCGGCAGTCCCGTGGGCCGCTTTGTGTATCGCCTGCCAGGAGTCCGCGGATCGGGAGGAGAGACACACCCGGAGCGACTTCGACACATCGCTCCTCATGACCGCCTGAAACGTGCGCCAGCTTCGCCTGGCGCACACGGGCGGCCAAACTGCAGAATAACGGATGCTCCGCATCGGATAAGGGAGAACTATATGCTTTGGACAATCGTGGCTGTTTTCTTGATTCTCTGGTTGCTCGGATTTAGTTTCAGCATTGGCGGAAGCTTGATCCATCTACTTCTGGTTGTGGCGTTGGCGGTGGTTGTAATCAACCTGGTGACCGGCCGCCGGGGCACGGCTTAGGCTTTGAGCAGGCGGCCGGCGGCGGTTCCACCCAACGTGCCGGTCGCCAAAGTCAGGCGTTGGACCGGGCCGCACCATTTCCGGAGGTTCTTCGGCCAGCCCGGGCCAGGCTTGATCACTGGTGCCGCTGACGGCGATCATTGAAGCTCCAGTATTAGATTGAAGAATTCCACCGGGCCAGGCTTGATCACTGGCCGCTGAAGGCGATCCCTCCGGAACCTTCATGTTTTCGGTCACTGGAGCCGTCCACGTTCCGCCATTTCACTGCGCCGGTATTTGGCAGGCGTACGGGACCCGTTCCGGCCTTCGCGCCGGATCCGAACTGCGCGCCGTCGTGGAATGTTCTGTTGCCGGTCACAACTTGGTCGCCGGTGGACCGGACGTAGTTGCGCGCGGCCCACGTGCCGAGTTCGTGCTCAATCGAGAAGGGCGGACTGAAGCGCCGTGAGGAAGCCGGAGACCATGTTGGCCCGGACGGTGGCGCCGTTCTGGTGCACGGCTGCGACGGTTTCGAAGGCGCCTCGAGTGCGGGCGCCCTGTGTTTGGTTAATCGGCCCAATGAGCAGCACGGCTGCGACGGTCTCGAAGGCGCCGCGAATGCACCCTGTGAACTGGTTCGCGGTCTTTCGCCGTGTAGATGACGGCATGGAGACCCTCTGAGGGTTTCCTGTCATTACCCCTGTGAACTGGTTCGCGGTCTTTCGCGGTGTAGATGATGAGCTCGTCGTCAATCGCCAGAATGCCGTAAGTATCGGCGAATCGCATCGATGTGGATGCCACACTGATCGTCGAATCGCCGGCGCCGATGGCGTTCGTTGAGTTGGTCTCCAGTGGCTTCGACTGAAACGCATCCACCAGCGTGAACAGGCTCGATGCGTCGTCGATTGCGGTCGGGAATCTACTACATTGAGCCCTCTCCTGTTGCATGGGAATCGGTTGAGCGCGCCGTCAGCCGCGGGCGCGAAGTGCACCGCAACGACGACGGGCTCAGCGCGCACCGCCCGCGGCTTGTGGTAGATCGCGCTTTGCGACGTTGTGCCGGTGTTTGCAGTCGGTGGCACAGGCTTGCTGTTCAGGCAGAGCTGATCGAAGGCAGAAACACAGCGAGCCGATCTCAGTCTGTTTCCACTTCGAGTACGCCTGCGGCAACGGCGGATCCGGCACGCCATAGATTCCCGCCAAATACAGGCACTCGCTCGCCGGGCGGCCGAGCTCCAGCGGGAACCGCATGGTCTGTTTCGTCAATACGGTGTTCTTCTGCCAAATGCCGTAATCGAAGCCATCGCACCGGAAGTACTTCACGCCGTAGCTGGAACTCTTCCACTGCTCCGGCAGGTTGACGTGCATGTGGAGGCGGCGGAAGCCGCCTTCGGGCGCGGGCTTGCCCTGATTGGCGTTCAGCGGCCAGAGGCACTCGAAGACTGCGGACGGATGGAACCGCGCCCATAGGCGATGACTTCGGCGTAGTATTCCCGGATGCGATCCCGCAGGAAGCCGGCCGCCTGGAGATCATCGGCTGGGTCGTCTGTGTTGGCCAGGAAGTAATGAATGGGCCCGGTGTATCGCGCGAGGAAGTCCGCCTTGGTCTCATCGTCGTAGAACGGCATCCCGGAGGAGTTCGGGAAGTACCACCACTGCGTCTCGCCGAACTGCAGGATATTCGGCAATCCGGCGGACGCCAACTGATCCGCGCACTCCTTGTACATCTGCTGCAGGCAGGCCCTGACACGCCTGCCGAAGTGCATCTGCGTGGACGGGACGGGTAGGTCTACTGGAGCACCTCCCAGTAACGAGCCGCCATTGCCGTGGGCGGGCGGTAGCACACTCCATGGAGAAAGCGAAGCTCGCCTGGATGCCGGCCTGACGGAACTCCGTCGCCAGGTCGCGGATCCAGTTGCGCACGCCCTGCGTCATTACGGGCGAGATGGTGTCGATCATCTCCCAATCGCCTTCGGCGCCCGGCGTGGACAGGCGGGGCGTGCCCTGAGCGACAGAAAGATTCGCGCTGTTGCTGATCGTACCTCTGCTGCTGGTGCACCAGACGCGAGGGAATTATGACGTTCAGCATTGCGCGGAGGTGCGCCGCGACGTCGCCGTCTCCACGCCCGGCGCCAGCGGCGAAGTACAGCGTCGTGCCGGAGAGGTTTGTTCGGCGACAATTAGACTCGGCCAAAACGGCAATTACTTGCAGCCGGCTGTCACCAGTGAGAGGTGCCTACTGAGGCGCGCTGCAGTCAGCGCCGGGACTGAAATAGCTTGGGCTGGCATCATGCGGCAAATCCTGGGG
>JBBQLF010000431.1:0-4747 GCA_038327695.1 Bryobacterales bacterium | reverse complement strand
GACCCTTCCAATGGTCCGGCAAGCAACTCGATTACATCCTGCTCAGCGGGCTGTCGTCCTCGCCGAACCAACTCTACTACCTGCCGACGAAGACGGACATTCCCGACGCCGACAAGCGAGAGATCAAGAAGTGGCTCGACTGGGGCCGCCAGAACATCGCGTATCTCAAGGTCCGCAAGGACCTGCCCGACTGGCCCGCGTCCGGCAAGGTGGACGGCTCGGCGCACATCGTCGGTGACCGCGGCTTGGTCTTCCTGTTCAATCCCGACAAGACGGTGCTCTCCGGCGAGTTTGCCCTCACGGCGGAAAGCATCGGTCTGAACGCGAAAGGCGCGTTCAGCATCACGCAGGAACATCCCGCCTCCGGCCGCGCCCAGACCGCCCGCTCCGGCGAAACGATCCGCTGGGAAGTCCCCGCGCAGACCGCCGTCGTTCTCAGGATTCAACCCGCAGCCCATTAAGGAGATCCCGAAATTAAACACATCCTCTTCACCCTCTCCGCCCTGCTGCTGGTTTCGCCGGTCGCCTGCCATGCCGCGCAGCCGACCGATCCGGGAGTGGAGCCATCCTGTTCAGTGACAACGGAGGGCACGCGCGTCACGCTGCAATCACCGGGGTTTACTTTTACACTCGATACGACAGACGTCCTGCGGGCCGTGTCGTGGCAGAATCGGCTGACGGGACGGAAGCTGAGCCTCGGCAACGGAGCGGAGATGGAACTCGACATCGGCTTGCCGAATCAGCCGCTCAAGTCGCCGAAGCTGCGTGTGGTGGATCGGCCAAAGCTGAAACAAGGCGCAAGCGGCGAGGCGGTGTTTGAGTTGGCGGCGGACGATCCGAAACTATCGGCCACGATAACCTATCGTTGGGACGCGAAGCAGCCGGTGCTACGGAAGTTCGTGACGATCACCAACCGCAGCGGGCAGGAGTGGAACCGGCTGTTGAACGTGCGGCTGGGAAGTTACACGACCGACGCGAAGGCTGAGGTCGCCGACCCGGACTATCCGGCGTTCCTCGAAAACCGGATTGACGATCCGGCTGGAAAGCAACGCGGATTTCCCGCTTACGTGGAGAGGCAGTTCTTCGTTGGGCTGGCCCATCCAGGTGGGTTTGCGACGCGACAGGATAGTGAACTATCGCTGCGGCAACTCCCCGGCGCAAAGCTGTCGTCGGGCGCGAGCTTCGAGTGCATGGAGGCGGTGTATGGGGTCAGCCGCGAGGGACAGGTGCGACAAGCATTCCGCGACCACGTGCAGAGCCGGATGCGGCGTGTGTTGCGTGGGCACGACAAGCCGCTGGCGATCTTCGAGCCGTTCGGCGCGAAGCCTGGCGACATTAACTACTGGGAGACCGAGGAATTCGTGCTCGACAGCATTGCCAAGATGGCCGAGGGCCAGCGCGATTCGGGCCTGCATTGGGATTACTACTCGATTGATTTCTGGCACGACCCGAAGGGCGATCTTATCACGCCAAGCACAAAGCTGTTCCCGAACGGGTTCACGAAGATTCTGCCGGAGTTGAAAAAGCTAGGCACGATGCCGGGGCTGTGGGTGGACAGCGGCAACTGGGGAACTTGGACGATCGGGGAGAATCCGACTGTTGCGCGGGCGGTGACCAAGGGCGCGGGGCCGAACCGGCAGGGCATCTGCCGCGCAACCGAACCGGCCAACCGGTTCTACATCGAAGGCTACGCGCACCAGTTACAGGAGAACGGCGTGAGGCTGGTGAAGTTCGACAACGCCCTGTTGAGCTGCTCTGAACCCGCCCACGACCATCTCCCCGGCGACTACTCGGTCGAGCCTATCGAGAACGCGCTCATCGAGTTTTACCGTTCGCTGGACCGCGAGTGCCCCGACGTGTTCATCATGCTCTATTGGAATTACCTTTCGCCGTGGTGGCTCCAGTATGGCGACACGGCGTTCGACTTGGGCATGCACATGGAAGCCCGCAACTTCTCGCCGCCTCCGGCCCTGCGCGCCCGCGACAGTGTCACGCGGCGGTTGGACGCGGGCCGCTGGATGTTGAAGGACTGGCCCGCGCTAGGTTGGGACCCGCTCGGCGTGTGGCTCTCGGATTGGGGCTGGAACAGTCACATCGGCAAGGAGGCGTGGCAGGGCGGTGTGATCATGGACATCAGCCGCGGCCATCTGCTCGCGCAGATTTGGTCGGACACGGCTTACCTGTCGCCGGACGAGCGCCGGCAGATGGCGGACTTCATCGCGCTGTTGAAAGCGCAGCCCGACTGTTTCCGCAACTCGCGATTCATCCTCGGCAACCCGTGGAAGAACGAGCCGTATGGCTACTGTTGCACCGACGGCCAGCGCGCATTCCTCGCCATCAACAACGGCGTGTGGCGCGACAGCGCGCTGACGCTGGAACTGAACCCGGCGTGGGGATTACCGGATGGGAAGCGTTGGGACGTTTATCGCTGGTGGCCGAACGCGGCCAAGCTGGGCGGCGAACACGGCTCGAAGGCAACCGTTACACTGCGGCCGTTCGACATCGTGTTGCTGGAGGTCGTGCCGGTAGGCGAGCCGCCGACGTTGACCCGCAAGTTCGAGCCGCAGGCGATTCCCGCTCGATTCGCCGAGCCAAGCCGCGAATTGCCAATCACCGTCGCGAAACCGGACGAAGCCAAGAAAAGCGACTCGGTCGCGTGGACTCAGCTTGAGCCAACCGAACTTCGGTCCACTGGTGGCGCGAAACTGACGAAGCAAGCGGATGGCTCCTTGCTGGCGAGCGGTGAGAATCCGCCGCAGGACAGCTACGTCATCAAGACCACCACCACGTTGAACACCATCACCGCCATCCGACTCGAAACGCTGCCCGACGACAGCCTGCCGCAGAAAGGCCCCGGTCGCGCCATTGACGGCAACTTCACGCTTGCGGAGTTCACCGTGTCCGTCGCCGGCCAGCCGGTGCGAATCGCCCGCGCGCGCGCGGACTTCGCGCAGACCAGCGACCGTGGCTGGCCGGTGGAAGCGGCGATTGACGGCAAACCACAGACCGGCTGGGGCATTGATCCGGCGGAAGGCATGCGCCACGTCGCCGTCTTCGAGATGGCCCAACCGCTGTCCTGCCCGCCAGGAACCGCGCTTGAGTTCCGCCTCGACCACGCCGGCCGGCAGCACAGCATCGGACGGCTGCGGCTGACCGTGACATCCACAAAGCCGCCCATCCCAATGCCCGCCCCCGAAACGCCTTTCGTCGTGCGCGGCACCGTGCCAGCGACCAAGACCGGCGGCCTTCTCGCCGTCAGCGACGCGTTTTTCCTCCAAGCGACTCCTCATTGGACACTGAAATGCAAGACTGGCTTCTCAACCACCGGGACCGTGGCCGGCAAACCCGCCGTCTTCGAGCCAGTCGTCAACAACGGGAGCAGCCAAGCGCCGTGGCAGACGTGGCGACTGGCCATCGCGCCATCCGACACGCCGCAACCATTCGAGCTACACCTCACCAGTTCGCTACCGAGCAACGTTGAACACCGTTTCTCCGCGCATTTCGCTCCCCGTTAGGACCGCCAATGAAGCCGTGAAACTGTAAACTGGCTGCGGTGAACAGAAGACAACGACATGAAATTGAAGACACTCTGCAAGAATCTGTTGAGCTTCGGCCTTATGCCGGCCCTTGTGATCGTCGCGGAGGCCGCTTCGGCTCCAGACCGTTTCCTGGCTAGGAACGGTCAGCCCGAAGCATTGATCGTCATCGGGCGAGACAGCGGGCCGTTCTATCGCTGGGTGGCGGGCGAAGTGCAGCGCTATGTGCGGGAGTTGAGCGGCGCGGAACTGCCGATTGTTACTATGACTGCCAAAACACCAAGAACTGAACCACAACCCTCAAGCCGGTTCCGAAAGATAGTTACCGGGAGTCTCCAATTATTATTGTGGTCAAGTTCAGCGAATTGGCTTTCATCCGGAACACGCTGTGAAATAAGCGATGGCAAACCATGATATACTACAACATTGGGATGTTTCCACACACCCTGAACATTTTTCCCACATGACAGCATTGGCCCGAGTCATAGCCCTTGCATTTCTGTCCCTCTGGCTTGTGACCGATGCGTCTGCGGCCCCGCAGACGTGGGATAATGGCGCGGCGAACGGGCTGTGGGACGCCGGCTCCCTCAACTGGTCCGGGGCGGCCTGGACGCCGGGGAACAATGCCGTTTTCGGCGCGACTGGAGCCGGAACCATCACCGTGAGCGGAGCCCAAACCGTGAGCAACCTCACCGTCAGCGGGGCCGCCTACACCTTCACCGGCGGCACTTTGAATTTCCCCGATATTGGTGTAACAGGTGCCAACACGTGGCCGATTTCCACGAATGTGACGATCAACTCCGACGTGAATCTGACTTTTACCGGGTCGGGGCAAGACCTGACCATTGGGGCAGCGGGCGGTCACACGACGCTGGCCGGCAACGTCACGGTGAATCAGGGCTCGGGCCCATGCCGGATTAACGCGGCGAACAACCACACCTTGGAAATCACGGGCAACGTGACCTACTCGACCAACGCCGGGCGCCTGCGCTTTGCCGCTGGCGGCAGCAACGCCATCGTGGTGACCTCCGGCTCGCTCACCATTCCAGGCACGACCACTTCGCACGGCCTTTCCGGCGGCACCGGCAGTGGCATGATCGTGAACGGCGGCGGCGTCTGGGTGCAGAAATTCACTTTAGGCAACGGCGGCAACGCCTCCTTCACGATGAACGGCGGGACTTTGACGAACATGGACGGGGGGGGCATCATAC
>JBBQLF010000430.1:0-4762 GCA_038327695.1 Bryobacterales bacterium | reverse complement strand
GGTGCCGACAACCGTGGCACCATTAAAGGTGTTGGCGGCAGCGAAGTTCAATTGGTGGTTGGTTCCGGTAACAGCATCTTGGAAGGTGCCGATGAGGCGAATTGCCAGACTGGTGATCTGCATCCCGGCCGTGGCGTTGATCGTGCCGCAAGCGACACTCTGTGGGTTGGCGAGCAAGATGCTGGTGCTCACGACGTCTTTGTTCGCAGGTGTACAGTTTATCGTGGCAGCCGACATGATGGCGGCGGCAACGAAGGCAACGGTCAAAAGTTTCTTGATCATTCGAATTTTCACTTCCTCCAGGGATTCCCGCAATTCTTGCGGGGCTGTAGATGACTATAACTCAATCTGAGACCGGCTGCAAGAGAAAAAGTCCTAGCCCGGCCACAAACTGTCGTCCTATCGAAAACTGCCGCCGTCACCCCCTCGCGGGCCCGCTCCGAACGCCTCCGATTCGCCACTTCTGATAGGCGGCAAAGGAGTTGCAGATCAACTAGTCGACAAGGTCCAGGCTCGCTGAACGGGCACGGAACGCCTTCATTCTAGACCGTTCGTACTGGGTATCGCGGCCCGCCAGGGCTCCAGACTGCCCGGCAAAATACTTAGCTTTCCAGCCACGTCAGCGCCCCAGGATCAGGCTGCTACCCTGAATGGATGAAAAAGACCAAACCCGCCTGCCGGCGCGATCCGGCCGGCGTGCCCGGCCATCTGGACTTGGCCGCCGATGCCCAGGCTGCGTTTTCCGCCTCCGAAGTGGAGGTTCTGGACGAACTGGTGTGCGGCGTCCAGCGCGACGACGCCGTGATCCAGCGCCTGCGCTTCGAATCTTGCGTTCTGGATAAGGTATCGCTGCCCCGCGCCGTCATCCGCACGGCGAAGTGGAAAGACGTCCGCTGGAGCGAGTGCGATCTGGCCAACGTGGAGATCTCCGCCTTGACCGCGGTCCGCGTGGAGTTCACCGGCTGCCGCATGACCGGCCTGCGCCTCGGCGAGACTTCCTGGCAGAGCCTGCTGATCTCAGGCGGCGATCAGCGCTACGCCCAGTTCCGCTTCTCCACCTTCGCCCACTGCGAATTCCTGAACTGCGACTTCCAGGACGCCGATTTCTATGGCGCCGACCTCCGCGGCTGCATCTTCCGGGACTGCCGCCTGCACAACGTAGAGATGACCAAGGCCAAGCTGGCCGGTACGGACCTGCGCGGCTCCGCCGTGGACGGCATGCGCCTGGAAGCGGCAGATCTCCAGGGCGCCATTGTCGATGTGGCCCAGGCGCTGGCCTTTGCGCCGCTGCTAGGCATCGAAATCCGCTGACGGCCGCGGCCCGAAAGAAAGGGGCCTCCGAGTGGAAGCCCCTTTTTGAGGAAGTGGAATGATTCCAGTGGTACGCCCGGCAAGATTCGAACTTGCGACCTCTTGCTCCGGAGGCAAGCGCTCTATCCAGCTGAGCTACGGGCGCCCAATGCCTTGATTATAACTTACTTCGTGCCAGCCAGCGGCCGGATTTTCACGTTCCGGTACCAAGCCACGTCGTTGTGATGCTGAATGGAGACCGGCGTCACCGCCTTGGGCATCTTCTCCAGCAGATCGCGCACCGGATTGTCCGCCGCCCAGCGCTGCTCGATGCTGGCCCGCACCTGCGGGGCGTCCAGATCGATCTCCACCACCTGCACGCCGTTCAGAAAATGCTGGACATGCTTGCCGCGCAGCACAATCCGGCCCTGGTTGAACTCGCCCACGGGTTTGGCCGCGGGCTGCGACGGCGCGGCCATGCGGTACAGCGCCCCAGCCCGGCTGGAGGCGTTGCGTACCGCGTCGGGGTGCTTGGCATCGTCAATGACTTGATATTCAAACGCCACGGGGTACACCTGTGTGTCCGCGCCCGGTTTGACCAGTTCCTTCTTCGCACTGCGCGTTTTGAGGAAGTAGGCCACCTGCTGCTCAAACGGCATCTTGGTGGGCAACTGGCGCTCGTCGATGAGCACCGTATCCTGGATCAAGTACTTCACGCCGCTGTTGGAGCCCGGCGCCACCTTCCACTCAAACGCCATCTCGAAATCACCGTAGGTGCCGACGGAGATCAGATCCTCCCGCAACACCGGTTTGCTCATCGATTTCAGGCAGCCGTCCTCCACCGTCCAGGTCCCTGGGCCGGTGGGCTGCCAGCCTGTCAGCGAAGCGCCGTCGAACAGCAGTTGCCAGCCGGCGGCTTTCTCCGCGGCCGAAAGCGTGTTGGGGGCCTGGGCCAAGGCGGAGGCGAGGGCGGCCAGCAGCGAGAGGAGAAACGGTGTGATTCGCATGGTTTACTTCTTCGGAGCGGCCTTCGGAGCGGCCTTCGGAGCGGCCTTCGGGGCCGGGGTCCTGGCGGCGGGGCGGGCCGTTTCGGCCAGGAGCTTCTCGATCACTTTTCGAAGGTTGGTCTCCTCGATGGCGGGCGCCATCCACGGCTCGGTGGCGCTGTGCTGCTCGCGGATGGCGCCATTGCGGTCCACAATGGCGATCTGGGGCATCATCATCTGGACCACCATCGGGATCTGCAGGAACTCCCGCGCCTTGGCCTCAGTAATGACGCCGATGGGAAACGTGCCCCGGGTCTCCTGCACGAAGCCGGGGATTCTGATGGCGGCGCCGTCATCCACGGCCAGCCCAATCACGCGCAGGCCCCTTTCGCTGTACTCGGTCTGGAGCCGGGATAATACGCGGGCCGTGCTCTTGCACGTCGAGCAGTGGGTCAGCAGAAACTCCACCAGCACCACATTGCCCTTCAGCCCGCTCAACTGAATGCGCTCGCCGATTTGGGAGACAAACTGGATTTCGCCCGCCGGGCGCGGCACCGTCGCCGCCGGCGCCACCGGCATCAGACACAGCCCCAGCAGGGCCAGGTAGGTCATTCGCACTTTCGGAGTCTCCTTACTTAACTACTTGCCGGCCCGCGCCGGGCCGTCCTTCAACAGGCGCGTGATGGTGTTCCGCAGATTGGTCTCTTCGTGTTCGAAGAACTGCTGATCTGCGCCCGGATGGTACTCGTGGATGAGCCCCTTCTTATCGATAATGACCACCTGCGGGAAGTAAACGTTGCCCTTGCTGGTATCAATGTCCAGCCACTGGTAGGCCATGTCGTTCTTGGTCCAGCCCACCGGGAACTTCAGACCGAGGCTGTAGATGTACTGCGGAATCAGGGCCCGCGCCTGGGTCATGTCCTGCGGATTGATGGCCGCGCCCAGCGGCTGGAACGCTCCATTGAACTCCGCGTACAGCTTCTGCATCGTGGAGGAGCACTTCTGGCAGTGGGAGCAGGTGGTCAGCAGGAACTCCAGCACCACCACCTGGCCCTTAAACTTGCTCAGCAGGAGCTGTTCGCCGCTGTTGAGGGCGATGACCAGTTCCTTGGCGGGCTGGCCGGGTTTCAGATCGGCGCGGAGATCCAGGCTGCCGAGCGCAGCGCCAGCGCTCAGGCCAAAAAAGGTTCGACGGTTCATCATAAGCTGGGAATTCTTCACTATAGCGCAGGACGGGCGGCGGATTGGTTGCGTTTCATCCCTTCCAGAGCGCTGACGTGGACGCCGTCGCAGGTGACGGCAAACGCGCCGTGCTCGTTCCAGCCCCGCAATTGAGCCGGAGGGCTCCGCTCCAGTTCCAGTTGTTTGGATTTGCCCCGCAGGACCTTCTCATAGGCGGCCAGAAACTGCCCGGCCGAGGCGGCCGAATCCCACTCCGCGCTCCAGCGCAGCAGCGCATACTTCTCTGTGCGGTGCTCCAGCAGGTCAAACGTGGCGCCGCGCAGCTTCGGCGCCAACAGCCGCGCCTCGCCCTCGGCCCCATACTGCTGGATGAGAATCTGGAAATCCAGTTCGCCGATGGTGCCGGCCGTCAGCAGGTTGAACTCCTTGCGGTTGGCCAGGGCCGGAAGCGCCGGGCGCGTAAAACCGGTATCGGCGAAGTACTTGGCCGGGTGCAGCACCTGCTGGGTGGACGACGGCGGCCTGCGCAGCACGTTGGTAAAGCCGTCTTTGCCGTCGCGGTCCAGCACCGCCTGCTGAAACACCAGGCCGGCCGTGTAGGGAAACAGCAGCGTCTCCCGCAGGTAGAGCGGCGCCTGGGTGAAGACGGGGTAGGATTCGGCCGCCAGCTTGCCCATGTTGGGCAACATCAGGTCCAGCGCGGCGGAGTTGCCCTTGAGAGTCGAGCCCATCTTGCGCATCTGCGATTCCAGCATGATCCACATCGCCTGGCCCTCCACCACGGCCATGCGCGCCGTCTGCGCCTCGTCCGATTTCGGGCCTCTATCCAGGAACCGCCGCATGTTGAAGTGCTGATCGGCCACGGCGTGGGCCAGTTCGTGGATCAACACGGCCTCTTCGGTGGCGGCCCCGGCGGCGCCTTCCACAAACAGCATCCGTTTACGGCGGTGGTCGTAGACGGCCGCGGCCTGCTCGCCCAACAGGTCCACGGTGGCCTGGCGCAGGTCGTAGTCCGCCGGAATGAGTCCGAAGCGCTTCAGCACCAGTTCCTCGCGCCGGATCTCCTCCGGCTTGACATGACGCGTGATTTCGTCGTCGACCCACTGTTTCCAGCCCGCCCGCGAGATCATCTCAAACGGCACCGGGCGCTTGACGGCGAGGCCGGTGATGTCGGCGATCTCGGCCGTCATCCTTCGGATTTGCGCGGCGTCGGGCGCGCTGGTCTGGCCCTGGGCGAGCCAAGCCAGTACGGCGATCAGGCAGCGGGCGGCGCAGGTGCGAGCCAAGTGAGAAGAGTCCCTCTT
>JBBQLF010000429.1:0-4763 GCA_038327695.1 Bryobacterales bacterium | reverse complement strand
GCCGCCGCCGCACACCCCCAGCAAGCTAAGAAAACTGCTTCCCGCGCAGATCACGGTCCCGAAATTATCAGCCAGCGACCCGCCTGCCGCCCTAGGCCCGTAAGCCAGCAAACGCAAGCACTCCCGGCTGTGGCCGGCTCCCGGCTACCGGCTCGTGAAAAGCGACCTGCGCCTGCCGGTCGTCCACGGGGCCATCGCAGCCATGCTGCTCCTATGGCGCCGCCGCCTCACACCCCCAGCGCGCTAAGAAAACTGCTTCCCGCGCCGATCACAGTCCCGAAATTATCGGCCACCGTCTGGCCGATATCGGCCAGCGACCCCCGTGTGCCCAGGTCCACGCCGCCTGCCGCCCCAGGCCCGTAAGCCAGCAAAGGCACGTATTCCCGGCTGTGCTCGGTCGAAGGCGTCGTCGGGTCGCAGCCATGATCGGCCGTCAGGATCACCAGGTCGCCGGCCCGCAGCTGCGCGTCCAGCTGCGGCAGCCACGCGTCGGCGGCCTCCAGCGCTTGCGAGTAGCCTTCCGCGTCGTTGCGGTGACCGTAGAGCATATCGAAATCCACCAGGTTGACGAACACCAGGCCGCGCTCCAGCCCCGAAAGCACGCTCAGCGTCTGCGCCATGCCGTCCGCGTTGGTCTTCGTCTTGTGGCTGGCCGTGACGCCGCGGCCCAGAAAAATATCGGCGATCTTGCCCACGCTGACCACCGGGACGCCCCGCGCTGCCAGCTGATCCAACAGCATCCCGGGCGGCGGCGCCACCGCATAGTCGTGGCGGTTGGCGGTCCGCCGGAAAGCGCCGGGCTCGCCAATAAACGGCCGCGCAATCACCCGGCCCACCTCGTGCGGTCCGGTCAGCAGCGCGCGCGCGATCTCGCAAAGCCGGTACTGCTCCGCAATCGGGATGATCTCCTCGTGCGCGGCGATCTGAAACACGCTGTCGGCCGACGTGTACACGATCGGCTTGCCCGTGGCCATGTGCTCGCGCCCAAGGTCCCGGATAATGTCAGTGCCTGAGGCGGTGCAATTGCCCAACGTCCCGCGGCCGATCCGCCGTTCGTACTCCGCCATCAACGGGGCGGGGAAGCCGTTCGGATAGGTCGGCAGCGGCTGATTCAGGATGATGCCGGCCATCTCCCAATGGCCCGTCGTCGTGTCCTTGCCGGGCGAGGCCAGCGCACACCGGCCAAAGGCGGCGCGCGGCTCCCTCGCCGCCGCCAGGTGCGCCAGCGGCCGGATGTTGGCCAGCCCCAGCGCGGTCAGGTGGGGCAGCCGCAGCGGGCGTAGTTCGGCGCAGTGGCCCAGCGTGTCGCCCGCCATGTCGTCGCCGAATTCGCGCCAGTCCTCCATCGCGCCGATCCCGACGCTGTCCAGCACGATCCAGATCACCCGTTCAAACACCACCGCTACTCCACCAGCGCGCCGTTGACGCGCTCCGCAATCATGTCCACAAACCGTTCGGCGATGAAGCCGTTCAGTCGGCTGATGATGTTGCCCTGTTGATCCAGAATCAACGTAGTGGGGATGGAATTGATCCGCAGCAGTCCCGCCAGCCCGTCCTCGAAATACACCTGCTGGTTCCATTTCTGCGCCTCCAGGAATGGCTGCACCAGGGTCCGGTCCTCGTCGGTGGAGATCGCCAGGAAGACCACGTTCTTATTGTCCTTGAAGCGCTGTTTCGCCTGTTCGTAGAGCGGATGCTGCGCCCGGCACGGCCCGCACCACGTGGCCCAGAAATCGATCACCACCACTTTCCCTTTCAGGCTCGACATCGCCAGCGTATCGCCCTGCACACCCGGCAACGTGTAGTCCAGCAGTGTCTTGGCCCCAATGTTGGGATCGAACGCCTGCAAGCGCGCCTCGCGCGCCTTGGCCGCCGCCGCCACCCGGTCATAGGCCGCCAGCAGCGCCTCGCCAAACGCCGCTTCGTTGCCGCCGCTCTTCTTGGCCAGCTCCGCCAGCCGCACGCGGTCCTTCACCACGTCCGCGCTCCCCGTCCGCTCGTCGTTCAGCGCCAGAGCCTCGGCGAAAGCGGCGAGCGCCTCGGCCGCCTTGTTGGCTTTCTCCAGCAGACGCGCCCGCTCCCGCGCGTTCTCAGACGTCGGACAGATCGCCCATCCGCTGATGCCGGCCGCCACCGCTTCGTCCAACCGGTTCAGGTTGCCCAGCGCCCGCGCTTCAAACGTCCGCGCCCGCGTGATCGCATACTCGGTTTCGTCCAGCCTCCGGCCCCGCGCCGGCGCGGGCTCCTTGGCTTCCAGTTGCGCTTTTCGCTGATCACTCAGGATCTCCACCAGCAACCGCGCATACTTCAGCGCCGCCTCGTTGGACTCCTTATCGTCCTTGTCCAGCAGCGCGCGCGTGACAAAGTCCATCATCTGCGGGCTGCGCCCGCCGGCTTCCAGCGCCGGTAGACCATACTGCAGAATCCTGCGCTTGTCCCGCGTCTCGATGGCGGCCTGCGCCAATACCCGCTCCATCTCGGCCCGCCGCGCAGACTTCGGGTACTTCTTCAGGTGACGCTCAATCGCTCGCGCGTACTCCACCGGGCTGTTGCCGGCCTCGCCCAGAGTCTGCTCCAACTCCTGATCCTCTTTCGGGGGACCCGGGTCTTTGTCTTTGCCGGCGGGGACTTTGGCCGGAGGCGCCAGCAGCGCCAGAAGTAGGAAGGATAGCAGCATGTTTATGGTTTAACGGCGGCTGGCGGCGGCGGATTGCGGAACGTGGCGGCCAGCCGCGCTGCCCGTTCCCGCGCCATGTGCAGGTACGCTTCATTCTTGTCCACCCGGTCCAGCAGCGGCAGAAACAGCGGCAGGGCCACCAGCCGCCGCCGGTCCCACGCCGATTCCAGTTTCAGCAGCGCCACGTTCACGCCCAGCTTGTCGTACTTGGCGGCGCGCTCCAGATCAATAAAGTACGTCGCCGATTCGCTGATACGTTCAAACCAGTCGTGAATGGCCTGCGCGTCCGGGTCCACTGAGTAATTGAACTTCGCCTCATGCTTTTCCGCGCCCAGCTCCCAGCGCAGCAGTTTCTCGCCCATCCGCGCCACTTTCAATCCGGACTCCAACTCGCGGCTGAAATGACCCAGCTTGTCCGCCAGCGCGTAGATCGGGTCTGTTTCGTCCTTGGCCAGCTTCAGCACAACCGGGTTGTCCTCGTCCGGGCCTTCCCGGTACTCGGCTCGGCCGCCCCGCTCCAGGCGGATCTCCAGGTAGGCCGGCCGCGAGCCGGGAAACGTCTTCGAAAAGAAGATCTTGGGCTCATCCTGCGCCGCCGCGCACAGCCCCACCAGCAGTGCCAGTACAAGCCTCATCGTCTGCCTCCGGCCGCTCGCCGCGTGGCGTGACAGATCGCCACCGCCAATGCGTCAGACGCGTCCAACTGGGTGATCGGTTCGGTGAGATTCAAAACTACGCGCACCATCCACTGTACCTGTTCCTTCGCCGCCCGCCCGTTGCCCACCAGCGCCAGTTTCACCTGGGCCGGCGCGTACTCGCCCACCGTCAGTCCGGCCTCGGCCAGGACGTACAGTGCCACGCCTCGCACGTGCGTGAGCTTCAGAGCGCTCCGGGCGTTGACCGCCATGAAGGTGTCCTCCACGGCCGCTTCCTGCGGCGCGTGACGGGCCACCACGCTCCGGATGCCGGTGCCGATCGCCAGCAGCCGCTCCGCAAACTCATCCTTGGCGCTGGTCCGGATCACGCCGTAGTCCACCATCGAGTGACGGGTTCCATCGGTGTCGATCACTCCGTAGCCCGTGTTTTGGCTGCCGCAGTCGATGCCCAGGATGCGCACGGCTTGCTTGGCTTTGAGACGCGCCGGCTCGCCTAGCCCTCGTCCTCTTCATCGCCGAAGTCGGCATTGGTGTAGACGTTCTGGACATCGTCGTGTTCATCGAGGAAGTCCATGATTCGCATCATGCCGGCCGTGTGCTTGGCGTCCACCGCGTGCAGGTTCTTCGGGATCATCGCGATCTCGGCCGAAACCGTCGGGATCTTCGCTTTGGCCAGTGCGTCCACCACCGCGTTATGCGCGTCCGGCGCAGACAGCAGTTCCCAGCTATCGCCCTGATCGCGGACGTCATCGGCCCCCGCCTCCAGCGCAAACTCCATCAGCTGGTCTTCGGTGGCGTGTTCCTTCTCGATCAGCATGTGGCTCTTGCGCTCAAACATCCAGCCTACCGAGCCCACCTCGCCCATGTTGCCGCCATGTTTCGAAAACAGGTGCCGGATCTCCGCCACCGTCCGATTGCGGTTGTCCGTCGCCACCAAGACCATGATCGCCGCGCCGCCCGGCCCATAGCCTTCAAACGTGATCTCGTCGATCTGGCCGCCCTCCAGCTCGCCCGTACCGCGCATGATCGCCCGCTTGATGTTCTCGGCCGGCATGGATTCCGCCTTGGCCGCGGCCACCGCCGTGCGCAGCCGGGAGTTGGCGTCGGGATCGCCGCCGGAACTCGCGGCGATGACGATCTCCTTAATGAGGCGAGTGAACGCCTTGCCGCGCTTGGCGTCGGTGGCGGCTTTCTTGTGCTTGATCGTCGCCCACTTTGAATGTCCGGACATGGGGAACCTCTAACTGAATAACCTGATTTCGGGCGCGCTGTAGCCCAAACGGTCAGGATAGCAGATGATGCCCGGGCGTTCCTATTTTACCCCTGCCCTCGGTTGCTGAACCGTCTTGGGGAGCGACAACGCACGCTGACGCTCGCGCCTCTGCAAGTAGCTGAATCCAATCGGAGCCGCACCGTCAGGGAGCGATTTC
>JBBQLF010000428.1:0-4766 GCA_038327695.1 Bryobacterales bacterium | reverse complement strand
GATGATGGCCACGATGATGGTGAAGGCCGGCATGGGGCTGCTGGGCGCCCATTGGGTCATCCTGCCCATCATGGGAGAGCGGATGTTCCCGTCCATTGGCAGCGGCGCCTTGAGCATGAGCCTGCTGTTTGGGTCTCGCGGAGTGGGCGCACTGATCGGCTCGTTCGCGTCGGGCTACTGGGCCAAGGGCGATGAGGCGAAGATGCGCTCGGGGATCTTCTGGGCCTTCGTGATCGCGGCCGTCTCCTATGCCACCTTGAGCGTAGCGCCCACTCTCGCGGTGGCGTGCCTATGTGTGGCAGTCGGACACGCCGGCACGTCGATGGCGTGGGTCTTCTCGACGACGATGCTGCAAGGGATGACGGAGGACCGCTTTCGCGGGCGCGTGCTTTCGGCCGATTTCGGCGGGCTGTTCCTGGTGATGAGCGGGGTGAGCTTCGCGGCCGGCCAGGTGATCGACCTGGGCGTCTCGGTGCGGACCGTGGCGCTGATCACGGGCATTCTGGGTATTGCGCCGGCGACGATGTGGTGGTGGTGCCGGCGATTGTGGAGACCCGCGTAAAGCCCTCCGCCGTGGAGGGCGCCACCAGGCGCGCGGCCATACGTTCCAGGACATGGTCCGGCACGACGCGGGCCCGCAGGGCGTTGCGGCGTTGGCACTCCCTGAGCGGGACGTCAAAGAACAAAGCCTCGGCGGTGCAGTCGTGCAATTCCGCCAGGCGGATCCAGCACCGGCGCTCCCAAGGCGTGAGCGCGGTGGAATCGATGTAGGTGACCTCGGCGCCGGCCCGCACGCGCGCCGCCGCCAGCTGGCGGAGCGTGCGAAAGACCAGCCGGTTGACGGACTGATCCGTCACATCGCCGGTCAGCATCTCCCGCACCGCGTCGGAGGAGAGCGCGAAGAGCCCGTTTTCTTTGAGCCAGGTGGACTTGCCCGATGCCGGCAAACCCACCAGGACGACGAGTCGCATCAATACAAGTATCGGCCGGTTTCCAGCATACGCGCAGCGATGCGGCGCCGGGCGGCAACTGCATTGACCGGCTCAAACTTCGCCAGCCGGCGGAGGAGTGCCATCCTGGTGCGCAGTTCGTCGCCTTCCACGCACGCTGAGATCACCTGGCGCGCGTGCGCCTCCACCTGGGCCATGGCGTCGCGCAGGAAGACGTCGCGGATGTCGTGCGCCAGACCGGACAGCCGCTCGCAACGCAGCGCTACCGACTCCATGGCATAGGTTTGCATGGCGCAGTCGGCCAGCGCTGAGAGGATCTCCTGCTGCTGGTCAAGATCCGTGGGATGGCGCTGATAGGCGATTCCGAGGGCGCACAGCGTGATCTGTTTGGCGTTGGCGGCCAGATCGGCGCTGGGCGGCGCAAGCGGATCGAAGTTCACGCGAATCTGGCCGCGCTGGGCGCGTTTGAGCAACATGCCTGTGGCCAGCAGGCGGTTAATCTCGTTTGTGCCTTCAAAGATGCGGTTGATGCGCGAGTCGCGGTAGGCGCGCTCCACGGCGTAGTCCTGATGGTAGCCGTAGCCGCCGTGGATCTGGACACCCTCATCCACTACATAATCCAGCGCCTCGCTAGCGAAGACCTTGACGTAGGAGCACTCGATGGCGAACTCCTCGGCGCCTTTCAGGTGATCGCCGAACTTCTCTACGTCGCCGGCCACACGGTAGCTGATGGTCTCCGTGGCAAAGATGCGAATGGCCATCTCGGCCAGCTTGTGTTGGATGACGCCGAAGCGGGCGATGGGGCCGCCGAACGCTTCCCGTTCTTTCGCGTACTTCAGGCACACCTGGAGGACGTTTTTCGAGCCGCCCACGGCGAACGGTCCCAGCTTGAGCCGGCCCAGGTTGAGGATATTGAACGCGATGATGTGGCCGCGCCCGATCTCGCCCAGGAGGTTTTCTACAGGGACGCGCACATTATCGAAATAGACGGCGCAGGTGGACGAGCCCTTGATGCCCATCTTCTTCTCTTCCGCGCCTACTGATACGCCGGCAAATCCGCGCTCGACCAGAAAGGCCGTGAACTTGTCCTTGGCGCCATCGATCTTGGCAAACACGGTGAACAGGTCCGCCTTGCCCGCGTTGGTGATCCACATCTTGGAGCCGTTGAGCACGTAATGTGTGCCATCGGCAGACAGATCGGCGCGGGTTTTGGCGGCGAGGGAGTCTGAGCCGGCGTGCGCCTCCGTCAACGCATAGGCGCCCACCAGTTCGGCGCTGCACAGGCGCGGCAGGTACTTCTGTTTTTGCGCTTCGGTGCCGAACAGCAGCACCGGCAGGGTGCCGATGCCTGCGTGCGCGCCGTGCCAGCCGGAATACGAGCCGTCCTTGGAGAGCCCTTCGGCCACCACCATGGCGGAGATGAGGTCCATCTCCATGCCGCCGTAGGCTTCCGGCACCATCACCGCTGTCAGGCCGAGCTCGGCCGATTTGCGCAGGACCTTGACGGCGAGGTCATGGTCCTGGTGCTGGATGGCCTCCAGGTGCGGAGCCACCTCGCTGGCCCAGAACTCGGCCGTCGAGCGCGCTATATCGCGGTGCTCTGCCGTAAAGTCCTCCGGCGTGAAGATCTGATCGGCGGGAGTGGTCTCCACCAGGAAGTGTGCGCCCTTCATGCGAGGTTCTCCAGAATTCCGGCAGCGCCCTGGCCGCCTCCAATACACATGGTGACCATGCCGTAACGGACGTTGCGGCGCTTCATCTCACGCAGAATGGTGGCCGTCAGCTTGGCGCCCGTGCAGCCCAGGGGGTGGCCGAGCGCCACCGCACCACCATTGACGTTGACGATATCGGGATTGAGCCCGGCCTCGCGAATCACCGCCAGTGCTTGTACGGCAAAGGCCTCGTTGAGCTCGATCAGCCCAATGTCGGAGAGTTGGAGGCCCGCCATCTTCAGGGCCTTGGGGATGGCGTAGACCGGGCCGAGACCCATTACCTCCGGCGGGCATCCCGCGACGCCGAAAGAGACGAAGCGCGCCATCGGGGTCAGGCCGAGTTGTCTGGCCCGTCCTTCTGACATCACCAGCGCGGCGGCGGCGCCATCGGAGGTTTGGGAGGCATTGCCGGCAGTGACCGTGCCCCGGGCGTGGAATACCGGCTTCAGCTTGGCCAGCGCTGCCAGCGTGGTATCGGCGCGCGGGCCCTCATCTTTGGTGAGCCCGGCCACCGGCACCAACTCATCGTCGAAGCGTCCCTGGCTCTGTGCGGCCAAGGCATTCTGGTGAGACCGGAACGCAAAGGCGTCCTGCTCCTCGCGCGTAATGCCGTACTGGCGCTGGAGGTTCTCCGCTGTCAGCCCCATGGAGATGTAGACTTCCGGCCACTCCATCGCCAGGCGCGGATTGGGGGCGAACTTATTGCCGCCCACCGGCACCATCGACATGGACTCTGTGCCGCCGGCCAGGACGATCTCAGCGCCGCCCGACCGGATCTTCTCGGCGGCCATGGCGATGGCCTGCAGGCCGGACGAGCAGAAGCGATTGATGGTAACTGCCGGCACGGTGACAGGCAGACCGGCGGCGAGCGCACTGATGCGGGCCACGTTCATGCCCTGCTCGCCTTCCGGCATGGCGCAACCTAGAATCACATCGTCGATCTGGTCAGGCGCCACCTGCGGGTACTTCTCCGTGAGCGCCCGGAAGACGGCGGCGGCCAGATCGTCAGGCCGCGTAAGGCGCAGACCGCCGCGCGGGGCTTTGCCGGCGGGGGTGCGGAGACAGTCGATCAGAACGGCTTGCGTCATGGCGGGTTAGTTCCTCAGCGCCTTTCCGGTCTTCAGCATGTGAGTGATGCGGTCCTGCGTCTTCTGCGTGCCGCAGAGGGAGAGGAAGGCTTCCCGCTCTAGGTCCAGCAGATGCTGCTCGCTCACCAGGCGCTCGCCGGGATGAGCGCCGCCGGTGATGACCCGGGCGAGGGAGTTGGCGATGAGCAGATCGTGCTCGGAGATGTAGCCGGCCTGGCGCATGAGCCAGGCGCCCATGTGGAGGGCGGCGTAGGCCGGGTCGCCGCCGACCCGGATGTCGGCACGAGGCCGGCCGGCGCGATAGGTGGAGGCCATCGAGAGGGCGGTGCGTTTGGCATCGTCAATCAGTCGGTCGCGGTTCATGGTGATGGCCGCGGAGCGGTCCAGCAGTCCGAGGTTTTTGGCGTCTTCGGCCGATGTGGAGACTTTGCCCATGCCGATCAGCTCCATGACCTTGCGCGGGTCTTTGAGGCGCGCGACCATCTCCTTGCAGCCGCCCGCGCCGGGGATGAGGCCGACGCCGAATTCCACCAGGCCCATGTAGAGTTCGGCGTGCGCCTGGACGCGCGCGGCGTGGAGCGCCAGCTCGCAGGCGCCACCAAAAGTGCGCTGGTGCGGCGCCACCACGATTGGCTTCGGCGCGTATTTGATGGCCATGTAGGCGTTCTGGAAACGCTGTACGGCGGCCGACAGATCGTCCCACTCCTTTTCCTGCGCACTGAGCAGAACGAGCATGAGGTTGGCGCCCACCGAGAAGTTCTCGCCTTGGTTGGCGATCACCATGGCGTCAAAATCGAGATCCAGCCGGGCGAGCCCGCGGTACAGCAGAGAGATGGCGTCCTCGCCCAGGACGTTCATCTTGGAGTGGAACTCCAGGCCCAGGCAGCCGTCGCCAAGATCCCGCAGCGTGGCGCCGGAGTTGGACTCCACGGCGGGCAGGGCCTTCAGGTGGACCACGCCCGGCCGGGGCGCCGCTGCCGTTTGCGGCGGTGCGGGCTGCAGGTCGAGGATCGCCG
>JBBQLF010000427.1:0-4771 GCA_038327695.1 Bryobacterales bacterium | reverse complement strand
AATACGTGGCCGGTCACGTCCGCGACGCCCTGGACGAGGCGCCGCGGGCCCTGCCCGTGGACGAGATCGTTTTTCGCGAACAGATGGTCCGCATCCCGGTGACCAACGCGGGCTTCCTGGCGGCCTCCGCGGCGGGCCTGTTCCGCGGGCGCAAGCCGATGGCGGCGGAGAAGGTCTCGGTCTCGCCGGTGGGCTATCTGGCCCTGCGGGCGGGCGGCCAGCCCGTGCTGGAAGTGGCGCTCATCCCCGGCGAGATGTATCCGGAGCTGAGCACCGGCGGGGTGGTGGCGAACGATGCCGGCGCGGACCTGCCGGGGTCAGCGGTGGAGCCGCCGATTAAAGGCATGTTCAGCGCGAAGTTCAAAATGCTTTTCGGCCTGGCCAATGACGAGATCGGCTACATCATCCCCAAGTCGCAGTGGGACGAGAAGGCGCCCTTCACGTTCGGGGCCAGGAAGGCGTGGTACGGCGAGGTGAATTCAGTGGGGCCGGATGCGGCGACCGTGATCGCAAAAACCATGCAGGGCCTGGTCCGCGGTGTGGGACCTGGGAGCGGAACGGGCCAATGAGATTTCGGCTGAGCCGTGACCGTCATGGCGCGGGTTGCCGGTGTTACCTATGTCCCCGAACGGACCTTTAGCGCGGTGCGGCTCGGTGTAGCTCGGTGCGCGGCTCGGTTTGGTACGGTGCGGCTCGGTGTAGCTCGGTGCGCGGCTCGGTTTGGCGCGGCGCGGCTCAGTTTAGCGGTGTGCGCCCACTTGTGCGCGGCGCTGCGAAACCCCAATGCGGACCAGTTATACTGAAACCAGACTCATTCCCCATTCATAGGACAGGAGACAGTGTGCCCAAGCGAATCGTAATCCTCACCGGTGGCGGCGACGTCCCCGGCTTGAACGCCGTGATCAAACAGGTAACATACCGTGGCATCGGTATGGACTATGAAATTGTCGGAATCCGGCGCGGCTGGGAAGGCCTTACGCACATCAACATGGAGGATGGCGAGAGCCGCGCGCGTTACACCCTGCCGTTGACTCAGCTCAACACGCGCACCATTGACCGCACCGGCGGCACATTCCTGCATTCCTCGCGCACCAACCCGGCCAAAATGAAAGCCCTGCCCGAGCACCTGGCCGGCGCTACCTTCCCCAAGAAGGAAGTGGACCGGGGCGAAGGCAAGACGGCGATCACCTACGACATGACGAGCCAGGTTTTGAAGAACCTGGAGGCGCTGGGCGCCGAGACCGTCATCGCCATCGGCGGCGACGACACGCTGAGCTACGCCCGCCGCCTGCACGACGAGAACGTGAAGGTCATCGCCATCCCGAAGACGATGGACAATGACGTCCGCAACACGGAGTACTGCATCGGCTTCTCCACGGCCATCACGCGCGCCGACAGCGCCATCCAGCGGCAGCGCACGACCGTCGGCTCGCACGAGCGGATCGGCATCTTCCGCATCTTCGGCCGCGACGCCGGCCACACGGCGCTGTACACCGCCTACGTCACCAATATCCGCTGCGTCATCCCCGAGTACCGCGTCGATCTGGACCGCCTGATCCAACTGCTCATCAAAGACAAGCGCAGCAACCCTTCCAACTACTCCCTGGTGCTGCTGTCGGAAGGCGCCGAGTGGGCCGGCTTTGAGACGGTGCACTACGGCGAAGCCGACGCCTACGGCCACCGGAAGAAGATGAACGTGGGCGACGTGTTCTCCAACGAGATCAAGCGCCGCGCCGGGGAAGAGACCATCGTCAGCGACCTCACCTATGACCTGCGCTCCGGCGATCCGGACTTCACCGATAAGCTCGTGGCCTGCACCTACGGCAACATGGCCATGGACGCGCTGGGCGAAGGCAAGAGCGGCATGATGACCGGCCTCGTTGGCGGCTGCTTCCAGATGGTGGAGATCCCGGATCCGATGATGGGGCCGCGCACCGTTGATCTGGAAAGCATGTACAACACCGAGCGCTACCGGCCGATTTACAGCGGCAAGGCCGGCTTCCCGGTCTTCCTCGCCCGCGCCAAGTAATGGGCCTCTTCGACCGTCTGTTTTCGTCGAAGAAACCGATGGGACTCACGCCGGATCTGGCCTCCGAGATCCGGCGTTCGTTTGAGGACTCAGCCGCCGACGAAGAGCACTTCCCGTCTACGATTGACCCGCGCATTTACCACGTGCAGCTGATCCTGGATTGGATCGGGGCCCTGGACGCGGGCCGCGTGCTGGACGTTGGCTGCGGCAAGGGGCGCTTTGCGCGCATCGTGAAAGAGCGCCACCCGCGGGCATGCGTGGCGGCCATGGACTTGGCCGTCGCCATGCTCCGCTATGCCGACTCGAACCTGGCGCGGACCGCCGGATCCATGCTGGACCTGCCGTTTGCCACGGCCAGCTTTGAAGCCGCCTACGCCACGGAGTCGCTGGAGCACGCCGTCGACATTGAACGGGCCGTCGCCGAGATCTGCCGCGTGGTCAAGCCCGGGGGCCGGATTGTGATCATCGATAAGAACGCGGCCCACTGGGGCAAGCTGGAAACGCCGCTGTGGGAGAAGTGGTTCCACGATGAGGAACTGAAAAAACTCCTGCGCCGCCACTGCGCGCAGGTGGAATCGCGCCCTATCAGCTACTGGGCAGATGTGGAGCCGGACGGCCTGTTCCTGGCCTGGCTGGCTGTGCGGTAATCTCCGATTGGACGGGCCGGCGGGCGAGGGATGAGGAGGGCTCGACCGTGCAAATCGCCGTAACAATAATCCTGCTGTTGGCTGCCGCGTGGGGCAGCGCGGCCCTGTACTTTGATCTTTCGCCGGCGTGGCTGCGCCTGCCTATGGCCGCGCTCTACGGGATCGCCATGCTGGCCGCCCTGTTCTGGCGAGAGTCCAACATGGGCCGGGCGGTCTGCGCCGGCTGCTTCCTGTTGGTCCTCCTCTGGTGGTTCTCCTTGCAGCCGTCCAACACACGCGCCTGGCAGCCCGACGTGGCCCGGACCGCCTGGGCCGAAATTCACGGTGACCAGGTTCTCGTCCACAATGTGCGCTACTGCGACTACCGGACCGAAACGGATTACACGCCGCGCTGGGAGACCCGCTCCTACAATCTGGCACAACTCCGCGGCATCGATCTGTTTGTTACCGACTGGGGCTCGCCCTACATTGCGCACACCCTCCTCAGCTTTCAGTTCGGGGACGACAGCCGGCTGGCCCTCTCCATGGAGACGCGGAAAGAGGCGGGAGAGGCGTACTCCGCGGTCCTCGGGTTCTTCCGCCAGTATGAACTCATCATCGTCGCCGCCGACGAACGGGACGTGGTCCGCTTGAGGACCAGCTTCCGGCAGGGCGAAGACGTGTACATGTATCGCACCATGGCCCAGCCGGAACAGGCCCGGGTGATCTTCATGCACTACATGGACTCCATCAACCGGCTGCGGCACCAGCCGGAGTGGTACAACGCCTTAACGAACAACTGCACCACCGGTATCAGGATGCAGACCGCCGGCGCGGCCGGTGGCGGGCTAATGCGGTGGGATTGGCGCATTCTGGCCAGCGGCCTGGCGGACCGCATGGCTTATGACCGGGGCCTGCTGGCGGGCAACCTGCCGTTTGAGGAACTGAAGCGGCGGGCGCACATCAACGCAGTGGCACTCGAAGTGCCGGAGGCTGATTTTTCGCGCCGCATCCGCGAAGGCCGGCCCGGGTTCTGACCCGGCTGTTATCCTGAAGTTTACCCGCAATGACTAAGAAGCACGTGAAGCCCTCCCTCCAGGAGATCGTGGAGGCCGAGGGCCACCTGATCGACTCCCACATCATGGAGCAGATCTTCGACACGGTGGTGGAATACCAGGGCCGTTTCGAGGTCGAGCATTTCCATATCGGCAAGACCAACTCGGACCCCTCGCGGCTGCGCCTGCGGGTGGAGGCGCCGACGGCCGGCGATCTGGAGAAGATGGTCGGCGCTCTGCTGGGTCTGGGCTGTACGCCGGTGGACGGCAGCGACGCCGAGTTCCGGCGGATCGACCGCGACAAGTGTGCTCCGCTTGATTTCTACTCCACCACCAATCACCGCACGCTGGTGCGGCGCGAGGGCGTCTGGCACGTGGTGGAAAACCAACGCATGGATGCCCTGATCGTCTGGGCCGAAGGCAAGGCCTGGGCGCGGCGCCTGCGGGATCTGAAGGCGGGCGACGAGATGGTGGTGGGCATGCGAGGGATTCGCGTGATCCCGGAATCGAAGGAGCGCGATCGCCTGGCGTTCGCGTTCATGTCCAACGGCATCAGCAGCGAGCGGCAGGTGGAGACGGCCGTGCGGCAGACTGCGGCGCTGGTGCGGCACGCGCGGGAAAACGGGCAGAATGTGGTGGTGGTGGCGGGCCCGGTGGTGGTCCACACGGGCGGCGCGCGGTCGCTGGCGTCACTGATCCGGAAGGGCTGGGTGCAGGCGCTGCTGGCCGGCAACGCGCTGGGGGTGCACGATGCCGAGGCGGCGATGATCGGCACCTCACTGGGCGTGCGGATCAGCGACGGCCGGCAGGAAGAGCACGGCCACCGCAATCACATGCGGGCCATCAATCTGATTTACCACGCCGGCTCCATTGCCGCGGCCGTGCGCAAGGGCAAGCTGAAGACAGGCATCCTGTATGAGTGCGTCACGCACAAGGTGCCGTTTGTACTGGCCGGCAGCCTGCGCGACGACGGCCCGCTGCCCGATACCATCACGGATATGAACGAGGCGCAGGACGCCTACTCGCAGCACTTGCGCTCGGCCGGCCTGGTGCTGTGCCTG
>JBBQLF010000426.1:0-4779 GCA_038327695.1 Bryobacterales bacterium | reverse complement strand
CAGTTGGAGCGGTATAGGGTGGCCGCTCGATCCGCCGCGCATACCGGGCCGCGATCGTCACGGAGCGGACGCGGCAGCCCTCTCTCCTTCCCCATTGGCTCAACGCCCCCCGCTTTCCCGCGCCAGGCGCCGGCGGCGGTGGGCGCTAGCGAGATCGATATAGATGCCCAACTCGTGGTCCAGGTCGCTGCCGGTCCCGTCGAAGTAGAAATTGCGGATGGGAATGTTGTGATGATCACGGCTGAGGCGCGGGTAGATGGCCTCCGAGACGATGCCGTTCATGCAGGTGAAGGGGCTGATATCCACGATGCCATCGGCGCCGCGGCCCGCCAGGTGGACCGCGCGGCCGACGCTGAGGACCATCTCGCCGAGGGCGCCTTCAGCCGGCAGGTAGGGCCGAGCGCACTCCAGCAGCACCTCCACGGGCGGCTCCTCCAGGCCACGGAATTCGGCCCGCAGCGGCGCCAGCAGGCAGTGCTCGTCGCGGCGCTGGGCTCGCGAGCGGAGCCAGGCCATCAGCGCTTCGCGCGAGACGGCCCGGCCGGCCAGGCGGAGTTTGCGGAACTGCTCGCTGATGGTGTACCAGACCCACTCGGTGAGATCGGCGATCCAGACCTCTGCGCCGTACTCCTCCAGTTTGCGCACGACGTCGTCGTTGGAGAAGCTGTTCAGGCGGCAGAAGATCTCACCTACGACGCCAATGAGAGGGCGGTCGCGGCGGGGCGAGAGCGGCACTTCGCGGAAGCGCTCACGGGCGCGCACCATGGACTGGCGCAGGGCGCGGAGCTGCTCACTGGATCGCGTAGGCGTGCTCTCGATGGTGTGGCAGAGATCGCTGAGGCTCTCTTCGTAGGCTTGGTCCACTTCGCCATCGGCCAGCTCGTAAGGGCGGAAGCGCAGCAGCAGCTTCTGCAACAGATCGGCGGCCAGCAGGCCGCGCCAGGCGGTCTGGGCGAAGGCCTGGGCCAGCGCGCCGAGCCCGTTGTAGCCGTTGCTGGAAGTGGGCGACAGGACCCCGGTCTGCTCGTAGCCGTTGTGATCCAGCATCCAGCGCAGGTAGGGCGAGTACTGGCCGAAGCGGCAGGGCCCTGTGGCCGTGGGCATGAACAGCAGCACGCGCGCGGGGTCGCAGGCGGGGTCTTCCAGCACCTTCATGAAGTCGCCGAGCGTCACCTTCGCCGGGTAACACTCGTCGCCGGAGGTGCCGCGCGCGCCCAGCTCCAGCGTGCGGCCATCGGACGGCGGCGTGAGGCGGGCGTCGCAGCCGATTGCGCGGAACGCCGAGGCGAAGGCACGGGCGCTGCCGTGGGCCATCGGCGGGATGTAGATGATCTTGCCGCTTAGTTCAGCGCCGTCTGGAGGGCGGCGCCGGGCGGATCGCCGTAGCATGGCATGAGTCCTTTGCTGTCGAGATAGGCTTCACAGCGCGTCATGTAGCCCGCGTCGTTGCCGTGCCCGTCGAACTGCAGGATGAGGATCGGCGCTCCGCAGGCCTCGCGGCTGAAGTGTTTGATGTAGGAGTCCGGCCCGCACTTGAAGTTGGTGATGTAGACCATGTGCAGGTTGGGCCGCGCCTGCACGATCCGGGCGCAGGCCAGGATGCGCTGGCCGGAGAGCCAGTACATGTTGGGATGCAGATCGGCGATGGCCTCCGTGCCGGTGACGAGGAAATCGAGCGGGATCACGTTGGCCCCGTAGCGCGTGCGCAGCTTGCGGGGCACGTCGCAGTTGATGGCGCGGTCGTAGATGTTGTAGCTGCGGCCGGCCAGGACGATGCCCGGCGCGCCGGCGTCTTCCAGCGCGTCGAGCGCCCGGCGGCCGGCCTCCAGCAGGCGATTCTGGAACTCGCGCTGGGCCGTGTAGGCGGCGTCCACGGCGCGGCCGCTGGTGGCGCGGCTGACGCCGAAACAACGGACGCATTCGGCCATGGCGTGCTTGATGTGCTCGCGGCCCATCTGGAAGTGGAGGGCGGGGGTCAGGAACTTGGCGGCGTGTTTTTCAAACTCCGGAGCGGAGCGCAGGACGAAGGGCAGGGTCTGATTCCAGGGGCAGAAGTGGGCTGGCGTGTTGGGGTCCATCGATTCGGCGTCCAGGAGATTGGGCGTGAACAGATAGTCCACGTCCTGCCGGAGCAGCGCGTCGATGTGGCCGTGGGCCACCTGGATGGGGAAGCAGGGCTGGGCGATGGCCAGCTCAAAGCCGCGGGCCGAGATGCGGGCGGAGGTGGGAGCGGAGAGGACGGTGCGCAGGCCGAGGGTTTTGAAGTAGGCGCTCCAGAAGGGATAGAGATCGAAGACGGACATCGCGCGCGGGATGCCGATCAGCGGGCCATTTCCAGCGCGCGGAACGCCCTGTTCGCATTCGTCCATCAGCCGTTCGCGGAAGGCGATGAGATCCTCGATCACGGGCGCGCTCGAGCGGATCGACGGCTTGCGGAAGCGGTCCGAGCACTTGTCGCCCCAGTAGCTGCGCGCACCCTCGACGTTGAACTCCTTGATGTCGCACTCGTTCGCGCAACCCTTGCAGGCGAAGTCGCGCGTGGAGATCGCGACGTCATCCAAAACGCAGCCGCGGAAACGCGTTGTGGCGCCGCACTCGTTGTGCCACTCGCGGGCGATCAGCGCCATGCCGACGGCGCCCATGACGCTGTGGTAGGGCGGCACGATCACCGGCCGGCCGAGCAGATTGGCGAACGCCGCCGCCACGGCGTCGTTGAACGCAGTGCCGCCCAGGAAGTAGACGACGCGCCCGATGTGGCGGCCGCGCACAACGCGGTTCAGATAGTTCAGGGCGATGGAGTAGGCCAGGCCGGCCACCAGATTGGGGACCGGCTCGCCCGCCTGCAGCCAGGTGCTCAGCTCGCGCTCCATGAAGACGGTGCAGCGCTCGCCCAGCCGCGCCGGGGCGGTGGAGGCCAGCGCCAGGCGGGCGAACTCGCCGTCGATGGAGATCTTCAGCTTCTCGGCCTGCTCCTCCAGAAAGGAGCCGGTGCCGGCGGCGCAGGCCTCGTTCATGGCGAAGTCGGTCACCACGCCGCCGTCGAGTGAGATGAACTTGGCGTCCTGGCCGCCGATCTCGAAGATGGCGTCGACGGGCTCGCGGCCGAGTTGGGCGCTGATGTGGGTGGCGCCGGTCTTGTGTGCCGTGATCTCGTCCTTGACGACATCGGCGCCGGCGATTTCGGCGATCAGTTCGCGGCCCGATCCGGTGGCCCCCACGCCGCGGATGCACAGGCGCTGGCCGAATTCCTGCTTCAGCTCTTCCAGCCCCCGCGCGACGGCGTCGATCGGCCGGCCGGCGGTGCGGAGATAGATCTGCTTCAGCACCGCGCCGTCCGCATCGATGGCCACGAGATTGGTGGAGACCGAGCCGATGTCCAGCCCAAGGTAGCAATCCACCGGCTCCGGCGATCCGGGGAGCGCGCGCGGCGGCAGCGCCCCGCGCAGCACCACGACGTGATCCATGGTGAGCGGCGGCGTGTCGCCCGGGCCTTTTTCGCCGGAGTGCTGGGCCAGCAGGTGGATGTCGCGGAAGGATCGCTTCTTCCGCTCCTGCGACTCCAGCATGGCCGCCCCGATGGCCCCGCACCAGGCGTACAACTCCGGCACGAAAAGCTCATCGGCGGTGAGGCCGAAGGCGTCGCGCAGGGCCGCGGTGAGCCCGTCGTTCAGAGCCACGGCGCCCAGCAGCGCTACCGGCGGCCGCACCGTCCTGGCGTGCACCACGTTGCTCTTGAAGTTGCGCGCCACCGCGTCGCACAGGCCCCGCAGGATCTCCGGCGGCGAGTAGCCCTTCTGCTGGGCGTGGATCATGTCGGATTTCGCAAAGACCGAACAGCGCCCGGCGACGTGGGCCGAGCGCGAGGCGCCGATGACCAGGCGGCCGGCCTCCTCGACTGCGTAGCCCATGCGCAACGCCTGCTGATCGATGAACGATCCGGTGCCGGCCGCGCATTCGCCGCTGCGGGCGTAGTCCAGGACTTGCAGGCGGGGGCTGCCGTCTTCGCGGCCGAGCAGGAAGTATCTGGAGGTTTCCGCGCCGATTTCGAAGACGGTGCGGGTTGCGGGGTGGAAGACCGAAATGGTCTGGGCGATGGCGCGGATCTCGTTTTCGAAGTAGACGCCCAGAATTTTGGCCATCGCCCGGCTGCCGCTGCCGGTGACGCGGAAGCCTTCCACCGACGCTTCCGGCACTACGTCGTAGAAGCCGCGCAGCAGGGAGAAGGCCGCCTGGATGGGCGTGCCCCCCACCGGCACGGGACCCGAAAGCGCCAGCGGCAGTGCCGCGTTGCCGCCGGAGGGAGCGTCGATCAATCGGAAGATAGGCTTCTCACGGCATAGCCGCTCCAGTACCCTGCGGTCCGCAGCGGCACCCAGAGCGGCCAGCTTGATGGTGCTCGCTCCAACGTCCAAACCGAGATTGATGGCCACCGCGGCTCCTTCCCCACCCGAAGAACTGTTATATCAAGTACGGAGGGCGTATCTTACTTCGCCTTCACCGGCAGCCTGACCTCGGCGTACATGCCCGGCGCCAGCGCGCCGTCGGCGCTCATCACATCCAGCTCCACCGGCATCGTGCGCGGCTTCGCGTCCAGCACGCCGGCACGCCGCGCCACCACGCCCGTGAAGGTCCGCCCCAGGTGGGCCGGCACGGCGAAGCTCAGCCGCGCACCCGCGGGCATGGAGCCCGGTGCGCTTCGGACTCGCCCAGCTCCACCGGCATCGTGCGCGGCTTCGCGTCCAGCACGCCGGCACGCCGCGCCACCACGCCCGTGAAGGT
>JBBQLF010000425.1:0-4789 GCA_038327695.1 Bryobacterales bacterium | reverse complement strand
TACACTTCGACACCAGTGGCGGTCCATTCTCCAGCGGCCGTTCAGCCGCGGCCGTGGCTCTCGCTGCATGGTCCGCGCCACCCCGTCTGGCTGGGTCTCGGGACCGCTCGCCCGCCGGGCCGGGCCTATTTCCTGTTCAGTTCCCGCACCCAGATGTCCTTGAACTGCATGTGGCCTTCACCACCGGAGTGCAATTGGAGCGCGATGGTGCCTGACAGAAACGGCCCGCGCGGATCGACGAAGTCGATCATCGGCACGCCGTTCAGGCGCGAGGTGTAGCGGTTGCCGTTGACCGTGACCGTCATCTCGTTCCAGTCGGTTTGGCGGACTACCGTTTCGTTCTCCGGGGCGGGCCACACGATCCAGCCCCGGTTGAAGCCGTATACGCCGGCCGTGTGCTGGCCGATCCGGCAGTCGATTTCAAATTGCGCCCCCTGGCTCACGTCCACAGTGCCCGGCTTGAATTTGGTAGCAAAGTAGACGCCGGAATTGCCCGTGCCGACGCACTTGAAGCGCAGCGAGAGAGTAAAGTCCTTGTAGTCGCGAGGGGTTTCCAGGTAGCCGTACGCCTTGGAGACGGCCCGGCCGATCAGGACACCGTCGCTGACCGTCCACTCTTCCTTGCCGACGTTGTTCCAGTTGGTCACGTCCTTGCCGTTAAAGAGTTGGACCCAATCCTCGCCCGGCGGCTTTGTGCCGGCCGGCAGTTGGGCGAACAGAACCGTGGTCGAGAGGGCGATCAGGAGTAGGGTGGATTTCATATTTGCCAGCATAGCCTGTTCAGGCCGGGCTCGCTCTCCCGCCGCGCCCGCCGCGCCGGAAAGGGCGCCGCCTTCAGCTTTGCCCCGCGCCGCCCAGGGCCGGTGCCAGAATCCGCTCCCAGATTGCGTCCAGATCCGGAATCACCAGCAGTTCCGGCCCCAGATGAAAGACGCCGCGGATGTATTCCTCCGCCATGCCCGGTTCCGGAACCGCCGGAAGGGCGTCGTCGGTGTTGTGCAACTGCGTCAACTCCGCCGTCACCGGTACCGCGATGGCTTGGCTGTGACGAGGGCACCGGAGGCAGGCCAGCCTTCGCGCCTGCCGGTATTCGGAACGATTGAGCCCCAGGCAGACCGCCAAATCGGCCACCGGCGTCTGCCTGCCACTCCAGTCCACCATGCCCATCCAGGGGTCCCGCTCGGGCCTGCCAGGTGTCACGGCGTCCGCCGGCAGCATGCCCAGCAGTTGCCGTGCACTGATGCCGATCACAATCCGCTCCAGATGGGCTCCAGCCAGACGCAGCAGCAGTGTGCGCGCCGGTCCGGCGTGCCGGCTCATCGGGTTGCGGAGCCAGCGGCTCGCCTGCTCGTGGGTTGTTGGCGTCATGACGGGATCCTCGGCCGGCTGGCCGCTTCCAGGCACCGGGCGACTTCGCTCAGCAAGGTATCGTCCGGGCACGGCTTCACCAGGTAGCCGTCCACGCCGAGGCCCGCCGCCTTGTGGCGGTGCTTCCCGCCAGCGCGCGAGGTGAGGACGATCAGCGGCACTGCGTCAAACCGGCGCTGCCCTCGCAGGCGCGCCGCCAATTCGAATCCGTCCATGCGGGGCATCTCGATATCCATGATCACCACATCGGCCTGCCGGCCCCTTTGCTGGATCTGCTCCAGAGCCTCGATCCCGTCGCGTGCCGTCATCACCGACCAGCCAGCGGACTTCATGACATTGGCCACCGAACGGCGAACCGACAGAGAGTCGTCCACAATCAGGGCCGTCCGCCGCTCCATCACGCGAATCGCCGCGCGCGCCGTGCCGGTCACTGGACCGGTCCGGTTCGGTTCCAACGTGGAGACGTTGAGAATCGGAACCACCGCTCCGTCACCCAGAATCGTGGCGCCGGAGAAGTTCGTCTGTAGCCCCAACAGGCCCGTCAGCGGCTTCACCACCACGGCGCGTGCCTCCAGCACTCGGTCCACGGCCAGAGCGATCCGGCGTTCCCCGTTATCCACCAGCAGTAGCGAACACCGCTCGCCGGCGTCGGAGGCTTCCCCTAGCCCGAGCCATTCCGTCAAATACAGAACCGGCACCCACGCCCCGGCCAGTTCCACGCCGGGCCGGCCACCGCGCAGGTCCAGTTCCGTTCGCTGCACGCGCAGCATCCGCTGGATCGTCAACTGTGGCACCGCGAACCGCGCCCCGCCGGCCTCGACAATCACCGTCTCGGCCACGGCCAGCGGGACCGGCAGACGTAAGGTGAACGTGGTGCCCGCGCCAGTCCTGCTCTGGACGCTCAAGCGGCCGCGCAAAGCCCCGGCGGCGGCCGATACAATGTCTAGGCCCACACCCCGTCCGGAGATCTCGCTCACCGTCCTGGCGGTCGAGAAGCCCGGCTCCAGAATGAATCTCGCCAGCTCCTCCTGCCCGCTGGCGGGTGCATCTTCTTCGGTCAGCCAGCCGAGCTGGACCGCCTGCGCGCGGATCCGCTCGTAATCCAGGCCCGCTCCGTCGTCCGACAGGCGGATGACCAGGTTGGTGCCCTGGCTCGAGGCTTCCAGCCGGATTGCCCCGGCGGTGTCTTTGCCTCGGGCCAGCCGCCCTTCCGGCGGCTCAATGCCGTGATCGACGGCGTTGCGCAGCAGGTGTTCCAGCGGACCGGCCAACTGCTCGGCCACCGACTTGTCGAACTCGGTGTCCATGCCCGTTAGAATGAGTGCGGCCTGTTTGCCGGTTTTGGCGGCGCTCATGCGTACCGTGCGCTCCAGCCGGTTGGCGAGCGTCGAGAGAGGCACCAGCCTCATGCGCATCAGCTTGTCCTGCGCCTCGCCACTCAACGCGCGCTGGCGACTCACCCAGGAATCCATCTGCGCCCTCATCGCATGGAGTTGGCCGCTCAGCGCGGACAGATCGTTGGTTGCCTCCGATAGGTCTTTCGACAGCAGATGAAGCCGGCTATAGCGGTCGAATTCCAGCGCGTCGAACTCCGGTGCCGGTCCGGATTCCGGACGGGGCCGGGCCGGCTGCACTTCGCCTTCCGCGCTTTGCTCCTCGGCCAACGCCGACGAGATTCGCCGCATGCGCGCCAGATTGAAGGCCAGTTCGTCCATCTCGTGCTTGAATGCCGAGATCTGCTCTTCGAAGGCTGAGGCATTCAGGAAGATCTCCCCCACCACGCGGCTTACGTCGGTGACTCGGCCCACGGCCACCCGGACCGTCTGCAGTCCGGCGTCACTGGCGGGCGCCGGCGCCGGAGCCGGAACCGCAGCAGGCGCACTCTCGCCCGGGGACAGGTCAGCTTGCCGCTGCTCCATTTGCTCGATAGTGCCCTTCAACCGGTTCAGATAAGGCCCGTTCTGGCCCCTCGCCTCGATCAGTTCCGCCAGCAAGTCAAAGGTCTCACCCAGCGATCCATAGATCGCCGGCGTATAGCGGACCGTGCCCGCGGCGATGGCGTCCAGCAAGAACTGCATGGCCTTGGCCAGGCGGGAGACCGCCATCAGGCCCACCATGCCCGCAGCGCCCTTGATGGTGTGGGCGGCCCGCCGCATCTCGGCCAGCAACGGCAGCGGCTCCGCCGGTGCGGCGGCCAGGGTTCGGAATGCGCTGCCTGAGGCGAGCAGGCACTCCTCTGCCTCGCCCAGGAACGTCTCGAGCAGCGTCTCGTCGGTCTCCTCCGATTCGGCCAGTGCGTCGTCTTCGGGCTCCGGCGCAGGCGCGGCCTGGGACTCCTGCGTCAGCGCCGTCAGCAACTCGTAACGCTCCATTGCGGACTCATAGGCGCTCTGCAGCGAAGGCGCCAGGCCCCGGGAGGCCACCACGTCCCCGGCCAGATCGTGTGTGAAATGCAGTAGATCCAGGATCTCGGGCTCGGCCGGCAGGATCTTCGATTCAATCCACGCGAGCACGTCCTCCATGCGGTGAGCCAGGCCCGATACGGTGCCGAGCCCCGTCATTCCGGCCGCTCCCTTCAGCGTGTGCACAGCATGCCGCAACGCGCCCATCGCCGTTCCGCCCGCCCCGCCCGGACTGCCCAAGACCTGGAGTTGCTCACGGATCTGATCCAGCAGCTGCTCGGCTTCGGCGGCGAAGGCTCCATAGTACTCCTCGTCGATTTCGTCGGCGGCGTGCGCCGCAGCCGGCGCCGGACTTTCGAATTCGCCGGTGCCATCGTCCGGAACCAGATCCAGCGCCATGCGCACGGCGGCGACTCCGCGCGCCAAGTCCGCAAACCCGTCTTCAACCGGTCGGCCCGGCCGCTCCCCCGCCAGGGTTTCCACGCGGCGGGCCACTTCGGACAACTCCGCCAGCCCGATCATCTCGCTGGCGCTCCGGATGGAGTGGGCCAGCCGATGTACTTCGCCCAACTCGCTCCGCCATTGGCTCCGGTCTTGCAGCCGCGCCACCTCGCCCTCCAGCGCCGGAACCTGGCCGCGCACCTCTTCCAGAAAGACCTGCAGGATAACCTTGTCCGTAATGTCTGCCATGGGGGCTCTCCTTCTCCCGCACGGCCCGCTAACGCGCCGCCGCTCCGTCCGGCAGCCGGAACTTCGACAAAGAGTGGCTGAGCTCAGTCACCGTCGTCGCCAACTGGCGGATGCCCGTGGCGGTTCGCAAGGCTTCCAGTGCCGTCGATTGCGTCCCTTCCGAAACGTCGGAAACCGTCGCCGCCACCCGGTCGGAACGTAACGCCTGCTCCCGCGCCGTCGTCGAGATCTCTTTCACCAGGCCCGTGATCCGTTTCGATACGTCTTCAATCTGGGCCAGGCGTTCGCCGGCTTCCCCGGCCACGCGCGATCCGTCCACCACCTCGCGG